>DASSQZ010000022.1:0-25085 GCA_035702105.1 Myxococcales bacterium
GTGCCGGTGCAGCAGCGTGGGATCCCTCCCCGGCTGCGCGATCGCCGCGGCGATGAAGAGCGCGAGCATCCAAGTGCCTCCCTGCCGGCGTGCGAGCAGCCGGCTCCCGTCCGATGGCTGCCGTGCAAGCTGCGTTCCCGCCTCTCACGCCTCAGGCGTGGGAACCCGGGTTGCGCACCTGTGGAAACCGGTTCCCTTGGCGCCGCCGGCCGCGTCCATGCCGGCGCGCGCAACCGCTCAGGGCTTCGGCTGTGCGGCCACCTGTTCCTTCGGCGGCTGCGGCTGCGACGCGGTCTGCAGGGGCGCGCGCGGCCTCTTGCACCGCTGGCCGAGCTGGTAGGTGTAGCTGCCCAGCTCGTCGCGCCAATACTCTCCCTGGAACGGCCAGATCTCCTCGTCGTCCGCGACCTGGGCCGGATCCTTGTGCGGCTGCGCCGTCAGCGCGGACCCGGGGTCTGCCGCGAGGTCCTTCTCGCGCCCGGCGATCTCGAACGAGAGCCGCAGCGCCTGTCCCAGCAGCTCGCGAAGCTCGGCCCGCTCGGCATCGAGGCGCGAGATCAACCTGCGCCCGGCCACCTCCAGGAGCCGCAGCCGCGCCTTTCGCGCCAGCGGCGCCACCCGCGCCACCAGCGCCGAGTTGCGGAAGGGCTCGGGCCGGCCGTCGATCGAGTCGATCTCCACGGCGAGCTGCGCCGCCGCCTCGGCGGTGCCGCGCACGTCGGCGTCCTGCTCCACCCGCGCCACCTCTTCCCGCGCCGCCTGGGGTACGGAATTCTGCAGCGCAACCGGGCCGCGCAGGATCAGGTCCGAGGCGGCCTGGGGGGTGGGAAGCCGCGAGAGCACGTCGGCGAGGCCGTCGTGCACGGCCTGGTAGCGCTGCTGGAACTCCGCCAGCGAGGCGCGCGCGTCGGCGTACCGGCAGTTCTCGTACATCACCACCGCCTTGAGCACGAACGATTCGGGGAAGAAGCGGTTCTGGAAGAAAGGGGCGTGCAGCGTGAGCAGGTTGCCGAGCGCCTTCTCGTCCTCGCCGTGGCGGAAGCGCGCCCAGCTCGCCTCGAAGAGCGCATCCAGCCACTCCGGCGCTCCCCGACCCACGCGCTCGTAGAGCGCCGCGGCGGCGGCGTCGTTCCCGGCGGCGTACGCGAGCCGCGCAAGCTGCAGGTATGCCTTGTCGCGCCGCTGCTCCGCGGCCTTGTCCCCGCGCCGGGGCACCATCTGCGCGATGGCGAGGAACTCCTTGCCGGCGCCCTGGAGGTCGCCCTGCGCCAGCGCCGAGAGCCCGGCCACTTCGCGCGCATCGGCCTCCAGCGGGTCGCCCGCCGGCACCGAGGCGGCGAGCGCCCGCGCCCGATCCAGCTCGCGCTGCGCCTCGCTCGGCGGCTCGGCGCGCGCAGGAGCCGGCGCAGGAGCCGACGTCTCGGGCGCCGGCTCGCCCATCGCGGCGGCCAGATCCTTGTCGAGGGCCGCGGGGGCGGAGTCCCCGCTCACGGGCTGCGCTGTCCTCTCGCCCTGCTCCTGGACTCCTTCGAAGGCCACCCCTTCCTCGGGCGGGGCCATCTGCAGCGCGCGCTCCAGGTGCCCGCGGGCGAGAAGGACGGCGAGCGCCGGCGGCAGCTTCCCTGGATCGCCTTCCTGCGCGAGCAGCAGCAGGGCGAGGCCGGGATCCCGCGCGGCCCGCGCCACCAGCTCGCTCTTCGCGGCGCCGCGGACGTCGTCGGGTTGTGCCGGGTCGGAGGCCAGCGCCGCCACCAGCACGGTGGCGCTGCGGGGCATGTGCGCGTCGTTGAGCGCCTGCATCACCGTGGCGAGCCGGCCGCGCGCATCTCCGCCGCCTGGGCGGTCGAGGTTGGCGTAGGCCGCGACGGGGTCCGCCGCGGCGAGAACCAGTGCAAGGAGCAGGGTCATCGCGATCCTCGTCAGCGCCCGCCGAAGAGCCAGGCGAGCCCGCCCTCGATGGTGAGCTTGCGCTCGATCTCGCCGCTCCCGCGCACCCGTCCCGAATAGACCAGCTCGCTGGCGGCGATGCGCACCATGAACGTGTTGCTGAAGAAGAGGCGCTCGCCCAGGGTGAAGCGGCCCCCCGGCGCCCAGCGGCCCTGCTCGGCGGAGGTGGCGTCCTGCGCGATCATCTCGCGCACCAGCTCGGGGCCCGCGCTCACGTAGAGATCGAAGTGCAGCGTCCGCTCGCCCACCAGCGACAGCTTGCCGTAGACCGGCGCCCAGCCCAGCTCGGCGCCGGCGAGGACCTGGAGCTTGCCGGGGGTGGAGCGCAGTCTGGCCGCCGCCGGATCGTTGCAGCTCTGCCCGCAGACCTGCACCGGAGCCGCGAGCAGCGAGAGACCGCCGATGGCGTGGGCGGCCAGCGACCAGCGCTCGTCGAGGTGATGCTCCACCCGCACGCCCATCCCCACCGTGCGCCAGAACGGATCGCCGATGGAGAAGGCGAAGAGCGGCTGGATCTCGAGCATCCCGCCCAGGTGGAAGAGCTGGGCGGTCACCGGCGGCAGCGAGGCCGGGGCCCCGTACTGCGGCGCCGCCACGATCGGCGGCAGCGCGGCCTCGGTCACCTGCGCGACCTTGGTCTCCTTCGGCTGCGGCTTCTCCTCCGCGCCGCCCGGCTGCGCCGCCGCCGCCAGCAGCAACGCCGCGCACAGCGCCGTCATTGTCCACCGCCGAAGTACCAGGCCAGCCCCAGCCGCAACGTCCAGAACCCCATCGCCTTGGTCTCCCGCGCGCCGTCCACCACCACCTTCTCCGCGTAGAGGTTGCCGCCCACGCGCGCGGTCAGGGCCAGGTCCTCTCCGAGGAAGACGCGCTGGCCGATGCCGGCCGCGATCATCGGCCGGACGCCGCGCGTGGCATCGGTCTCGGTCCAGGCCGCGCCGAGGCCCGCGTCGAGGAACGTCTCGAAGTGCACCAGCGCGTCGCCGGGCAGCGCCACCTTGCCGTAGAGCGGCGCGATGGCCGCGAACGCTCCCAGCGTCATCCGCACCCGCGACTCCACGATGCGCGCGTGCAGCTCGCGCTTGGCGATCACCAGCTCTTCCGTCGCCCAGGAGCCGAGGCCGTTGCCGTCGAGGCCGATGGAGAGGCCCTCGCGCAGGTGCCACATGGCGCGCAGGCCCGCGCCCCACCGCTGCAGGTAGGGGTCGGCGATGCTCATCTCGCCGTAGGGCTGCAGCTCCAGCCGGTGCGCCTGCCGCAGCGGGCGCTTCTGGACCGCGGTGATGGTGTCTGCGGTCCCCTCCTCCGCGCGCGCGGCCGCCGCGAGGAGCAGGACGAGGCATGGGATCCAGATGCGCATGGCGCCGCAAACATGATGGTCACCCTTCAAGCGGGCAACCCCTTGCGGCGGCGGGCCGGGGAACCAACTTTCCCTCGTCATGCCTGCCTACCGGACAGTCCTGCTGCTGACAGTCGTCCTGCTCTGCGCCTGCGCGCGCACCGATCTGGGTGCGCCCTGTCATGTCCAGAACGCGGCGGGGGCCGAGATCATCCCGCAGCCGGGGCGGCAGTACCTGTACCTCGGCTCGAGCGAGTGCGAGAGCTTCGCCTGCCTCGCCACGCAGGGGTCGAACAGCGGCTTCTGCTCGCAGTCCTGCAGCGGACCGGGCGCGAGCTGCCCTTCCGGCCTCACCTGCACGCAGCTCGCCATCAACCAGCAGTACCTGGACGCGATGAAGGCGCGGCTGTCGCCGGACCGCTACGCGCAGCTCTTCAGCCAGCTCGGCTCGACCTTCTACTGCGTGCGGTCGCAGTAGGGTAAGGTTGCGCCCATGCGGCGCGTCCTCGTGGGCCTTTTCCTCCTCGCTGCCTGCCACGGCGAGGCGGAGGCAAAGAAGAACGTGGTGTCACCGTCCGGTTTGCGCATGGGAGCCGTCCGCTTCGAGACGCCGCGCGGTCCCTGGGTGGTGAAGGTGGAGATCGCCGACACCCCCCAGGCGGAAGCGCGCGGCCTCATGTTCCGGCGCTCGCTGGAACCGGACTCCGGCATGATCTTCGTCTTCCCCGACACCCAGGACCGCGCATTCTGGATGCACAACACCCTCATTCCGCTGGACATGATCTTCCTCGACGAGTCGCGCACGGTGGTGGGCGTGGTCGCGAACGCGCCGCCGCAGACCGACACGCTGCAGAGTCCGCACAAGCCCTCGCGCTACGTGGTGGAGGTGGCCGGCGGAGAGGCCGCGGTTCACGCGGTGGGCCCGGGCACGACCGCCGTCTTCATCGACATCGGGTGAGGTCAGCGCCCCAGGAGCCCGCGGGTCACCTCTTCCCCGAGGCTTGCCGTCATCATGCGCTCCACCAGCGCGGCGAGCTCGCGCTCCGCCGCCGGGTCCTGGAAGACGAAGCGGATGCCCATGCCGGCCTCGGCGCCCCGCTGCTGCGCCTCGCCGGCAGTCAGGACCCAGGCCACCTCGCCCTCCAGGATCAGGGGATCGGAGAGGGCCGGCAGCGCGAACGAGAACTGGCAGCGCGACCCGACCGGCAAGGGCCGCGCCGTCTTGATGAATGTGCCTCCCTTGGAGATGTTTTTCGTATAGTCGGCGAAGAACGAGTTCATGCGCTCGTAGTCGACGCGAAGCCGCACCGGCGCGCGCTGGCCGTGGCGCTGATCGGAGTCGGGCATCGCGGATCAGTCTGACAGCACGGGCGCCATCGGGGCAAGGACGGGCCCGCGCCTCTACCTCGCGCTCCTCGCGGTCCTCTCGCTGGCCGCCTGCCTGCTCCCCCTCGCCGACCATCTCGGCTACGAGCTGTCGGAGATGGTGGCGCTGGCGGCGGGCCTCTTCGGCGGCGCCCCGGGCATCGCGGCCGCGCGCACCGAGCGCGAGTCCTCCACCCGCGCGCTCTCCCGGGCGCTCTGGTTCTCGCTCTGGGCTCTGGCCATCCCCCTCTGCATCATCCTGGTCAACGGCCTGCGGCGGCCCGCCTGCGACCCGCTGGGGGGGCTGCCGCTCTACCTGGCGCTGACGGTTCCTTCCGCGGCGCTGGCGGCGACGCTGGGCGTCGCCTGCGGCTTTCTCGCCCGGCGCCGCGCGGGCTGGCTCTACGCCGCCGTGTTCGCCGCCTCGCTGGCGGTCGCCCTGCTCCCGGTCGCGCGCGGCCCCCAGGTCTTCGTGTTCCACCACCTGGGCGGCATGTACCCGGGCCCGATCTACGACGAGGCGATCACCGCCTCGCGGGCGCTCTGGCTGTTCCGCGCCTGCACGCTCGCGTACGCCGGGGCCTGCGCCGGCATCGCCCTCCTTGCCGGGCCGCCGCGTCCCCGCCGGCGCGGCGCGGTGGCGCTGCTCTTCTGCGGCGGGGTCGCGGCCTGGCTCTCGCTGCAGGCGGAGCGGCTGCACTGGAAGGCCAGCGCCTCGCAGCTCGACGCCGAGCTGGGCGGCAGGCTGGAGACCGAGCACCTGATCCTGCACTTTCCCCGCGAGAAGAAGGACGCCGAGCGCGCCCTGCTCGCCAGGGACGCCGAGGTGGACCTGCGCGCCGCAGCCGGGTTCTTCGGGGTGACACCGGCGCAGAAGATCGACGTGTACCTCTACCGCTCGGCGGAGGAGAAGCGCACGCTGATCGGCGCCGCCGAGACCAGCTTCACCAAGCCGTGGCTCCACCAGATCCACACCAACGACGCGCCGGCGCCCCACCCCATCCTGCGCCACGAGCTGGTGCACGCGGTGGGCGCGCAGATCGCGTCCGGGCCCTGGCGGGTGCCGGGAGGGCTCTTCCCGCAGATGGCGCTGGTCGAAGGAGTGGCGGTGGCCGGGGACTGGCCGCCGGGGGAGTTCACCCTCCACGAAGAAGCTCGCGCCATCAAGGATCTGCGGCTGCTGCCCGACCTCGCCCGCCTCTTCCGCCCGGGGCTCTTCTATGCCGAGTCCGGCGTGCGCGCGTACACCGCCGCGGGCTCGTTCCTGCGCTGGGCGTGGGAGACGCGCGGGCCGCAGTGGATCGCGCGCGTCTATGCAACCTCGGCGGCCGGGGAACTGCTGCCTCTCGTGCCCGAGTACCTGCGCTTCCTCGACGGCCTCGCCGAGCCGCCCCGCGCGGTCGCGCTGGCCCAGCAGCAGTACTCGGCGCCGGCCATCGTCCGCAAGCGCTGTCCGCACGAGGTGGCGGCGCTGCGGCGCGAGGCGATCGCGGCCCGCGATCCGCGGCGGGCGGCGGAGCTGTGGGCCAGGTGCGCCGCGCTCAGCCCCGACGACCCTGCGCTGCTCCTTTCGCTGCGGCGCGCGCAGCTCGCCGCCCGGGACGAGGCCGGGGCCGCCGCAACCGAGGCGCGCGCGCTCGCGCACCGCAACCTTTCGCCGCCGCTGCGGGCGCAGATCCTGATCGACGCGGGGGACACCGCCTGGAAGGCAGGCGACGCCGCGCGCGCGCAGGCGCGATACGAGGAAGCGTCGCAGCTGCCGCTCCCGGAGGCGGCCGAGCGCGGGCTCGCGGTCCGCATCCGGGCGCTGCGCGACCCACCGTCGTGGCCGGCGCTGCGGCCGCTGCTCGCGGAGGGGAACAACGCGCCCGAGGTCCTGCTCCACATCCGCGATCTCGATCTCTCGCGCCCCCGCGACGGTCTCGCCGCGTACCTGCTCGCCAAGCAGATGCAGAACCGCGGCGCGTGGGAGGAGTGCGCTTCGTTCTGCCGCAGCGCGCTCTCGCGCGAGCTGCCCGGCCCGCTCTTCGTGGAGGAGGCCTGGCGCATGCGCGGCATCGCTGCCTGGCACCTGGGCGACCGCGCCGACGCGGCGGCGGCGTTTTCCCAGCTGGGCAAGGACGCTCCGCCGGGCCGCGCGCTGGAGGTGCGGCGCTGGCTCGACCGGCTGCGGTGAAGGCGGCTACACCACTTCCATCGAGGCGGCCTTGCCGGCGAAGATCTCCTGGTTTCCCGCGGGCCGCACTCCGCGGATGTTGACCTCGAAGAAGAGCCGCTCCCCGGCCAGGGGATGGTTCAGGTCCACCACCACCGTGTCCTCCTTCACCTCGCGCACGGTGATGGGGTAGCTCTGGCCGCCGCTCGCGCGCGCGTACAGGCAAAGCCCCTGCTCCAGCTTGACGTCGTCGGGAAAGAGCGTCCTCGGCAGCGAGACGACGTTGTCGTCCTTGCGCTCGCCGTATGCATCCTCGGCGGGAATGCTGAACGCCGCCTGCTCGCCTTCCCTGAGGCCCTCGAGCGCGCGCTCCAGCGCAGGGAGGATCTGCCCCGCGCCGTGAAGGTATTCGATGGGCGCCTTGCCGGAACTGCTCTCCACCACCTGCCCGGTTTCCACGCGCACCATGTAATCGAGAAGGACGACACGGCCGGTTTTCACCCGCATGGCCTGAAGCTGGGCACACGCGCAGCGAGGCGCAGCTAGGCGGCAGCCGCCTGCCTGCCCGCGGCCAGCACCGCCGCCGCCGCCAGCGCGAGCGCCGCGCCGAGCTGCAGCGCGGCGGCGGGCGAGGCGTGCTCCCACACCTGCCCCGCGACGACCGAGGCGGCGAGCAGGCCGACTCCCGAGACCAGGTTGTAGAGGCCCAGGGCGCGGCCGCGCGAACCCGGCGGCGACGCGGCCGCGATCAGCGCGCGCTCGGTGCCTTCGGTGAGCGCGGCGACGAGGCCGTAGGCGGCAAAGAGCATCCACACCTGCCAGGGCGCGCGCGCGAGCGAGAAGCCGAGGTAGCAGGCGGCGTACCAGAGCCAGCCGCAGATGAGTACGCCGCGGCGGCCCAGCCGGTCGGCGAGCCGCCCCGCGGGCCACGACAGCGCGGCGCGCATCACGTGCAAGAGCGCCCAGAGCAGCGGCAGCAGGGCGGTGCGGATGCCCAGCGCCCCGGCCCGGAGGAGCAGGAGCGCGTCGGTGGAATTGCCCAGGGTGAAGACGCCGATCGCAGCGAGCAGCCGCACCGGCACCGCTCCCGCCCGCGCCGCCGGCGCCGCCGCCGCCCTCGCCTGCGCCCGCTCCGACGGCTCCTCGCGGATGGCGAAGAGCGCCAGGACCGCCAGCGCGCCGGGAACCGCGGCGACCAGGAAGACGCGGCGCAGCTGTCCGGGCCAGAGCAGCAGCATGCCGGTGGCGAGCAGCGGCCCGACGGCCGCGCCGGCGTGGTCCATGCCGCGGTGGAAGGAGAACGCCTCCGCCAGCCGCGCCGGCGTGGTGCTCGAGGCGAGGAGCTTGTCGCGCGGCGAGGTGCGGATGCCCTTGCCGATGCGATCGACGTTGCGGACCGCCAGCACGTGCCAGGGCTTCTGCGCGAGGGCGAGGAAGGGCCGGGCAACGCCCGCGAGCGCATATCCGAGCATCGCCAGCGGAAGGAGGTTCCTGACCCGGTCTGCCCAGCGGCCCGAGAGGTACTTGAGCAGCGCCGCGGTGCCTTCCGCCGCTCCCTCGATCACGCCGATGTACGCCGCGCCCGCGCCCAGCGTGACCAGGAAGGCCGGCAGCACGGGCATGACCATGTCGCCGGAGACGTCCGCGAGCAGCGAGACGATGCCGAGGACGACGACGTTGCGGCCGAGCCTCACGCGCGCTTGAGCTCGGAGCCGAGCACCCGCAGCCGGGGCGCGCCCGGCGGGGTGACGTCGGCGAGGGCGGCGTAGATGGCCTCCAGCGAGCGGGTGAAGCTCCGCGCCGTGAGGTCGAGGTCGCGCAGCGTGATCTCGCACTCGTCGAGCTGCCCGTCGGCGACCACGTTCTGGATGGCGCGATCGACCAGCGCCCGCAGCATCGGCGGCGTCGGGCTGGCGAGGTTGCGCGAGGTGGCCACCACCATGTCGGCGATCATCACCAGCGCCGACTCGCGGGTCTGCGGCTTGGGGCCGGCGTAGCGGAACTCCGCCTCGGGCGGCGCGGCGGCTCCGTTGCGCTCGGCCTCCTCCTTGGCGCGGTGGAAGAAGTAGCCGATCAGCCGGGTGCCGTGGTGCTGGGAGATGAAGTCGATCACCTGCCGCGGCAGCTTGGCCTTGTGCGCCCGCTCGATGCCGTCGCTGACGTGGCGGTGGATGATCTCGGCGCTCACCTGAGCGGGCAGCCCGTCGTGCCGGTTCTCGCCCTTCTGGTTCTCGCCGAAGTAGAGCGGGTTCTTGCCCTTGCCGATGTCGTGGTAGTACGCGCCCACCTTGGAGAGCAGCGGGTTGCAGCCGATCTCCCGGGCGGCGGCCTCCACCAGCTGGCCGATGAGGATGCCGTGGTGGTAGGTGCCCGGCGCCTGCACGATCAGGTCCTTGAGCACCGGGTGGTTGAGGTTGGCGAGCTGGAGCAGCTCGATGTCGGTGACGTAGCCGAAGAGCGCCTCCAGCAGCGGTGAGACGAAGAGCGCGAGCAGGGGAAGGATGAGGGCGCCGCCGGCCACGCCGCCGAGCATGGTGGAGAGCGTCTCCAGGGTCCAGAAGTGTCCCTGGAACATGGCGAAGGAGGCGAGCACCACCGCGGTGGCGAGGCCGGTGAAGAGCCCGGCGCGGAACACCGCCCTCTTGCTGCCTGCATGACCGATGCGGTCGGCGGCAACCACCCCCGCGACCAGCGCCGCGACCGCGACCTGGAGCGAGCCGCCCGCGAGCAGGCCGCAGAGCGGCGCGTAGGCGGCGGTCCAGAGCAGCGCCGCCTCGCTGTTGAGCAGGAACCTCACCAGGAGCGAGCCGAGCGCCCAGGGAATGGCCGCGGGCAGCGCCTGCGCGACGTAGGAGGCGTAGCGCGCGGGGAGCTGATCGCGCACCAGGTCGTGGAGCGCGTCGGCCCCGAGGATGGCGCCCTTGACGAGGAAGAGCTGGCCGATGAGCAGCCCCGCGAGCAGCACCACGTCCCGGCTGCGGGGGCGGAACTTGCGCACGTTCCTGCGGCCGAACTCGAACACCGCTGCGCAGAGGAGCGCCGCGAACAGCCCGCCGCCCCAGCGCACCTGGTCGGTCTCGCCTGCGCGTCCGGCGGCGCGCAGCGCATGGAAGATGAGCAGGTGGGTCTTGGTGACCTGCTCGCCGTCGCCGATGATCTTCTCTCCCTTGCGGACCTGGAGGAGCACGTCCTTGACCTGCGCGCGCTTCGCGTCCTGGCGCCGGCGCGTCTCCGCGTCGTTGTAGGCGAGGTTCGGGCGCAGCGCGCGCCGCACCACCTGCGAGATGGCGCGCAAGAGGCGAGGCGGCAGATCGCCGAACTGCGCGCCGGCGATGCGGTCCACGCCCAGCCGCGCCCCCTGCAGGTCCTGGATGCGGTCGATGTCGCGGACGGCCTGCTCGGGCAGGGCGGCGCCGCGGCTGCGCACGACGATGCCGCGCTCGCGATCGGCGGCGAGGAGGCCGCGCTCCTCCACCACGAATCCCTGCGCCGAGAGCCCCGCCAGCCGCACCGTGGCGCGCTCCACCACCGGGTCGAACCCGGTCCGCGCCAGCTCGAGGTAGTCGTCGTCGTCGATCAGCGCCTGCAGCGCCTTCCAGAACTCGTCGCGCTGCCCGAGCAGGAACTTGTACGTCTCGGCGTCGAGCTTCACGTCGGGCCGCAGCCGCGCCGCCCGGGTGGGGTTCTGGCGCTTCCATTGCTGCAGCGCCTCGCGCCCACCGGCAAACGCATCGGAGATGCGACGCTGCAGCGTCTCGGCGGCGCCGGCGTCGAAGTCGTAGACCGGCCAGACCGACCGCGCGGCTTCCTCGCGCTTCTCGGCGGTGGTCTCCGGATCGAGGACGTCGTAGTCGCGGTTGGCCTTCAGGGTGCCGGAGAAGAGCGTCCCCAGCGCCTCGTCGCCGGGGATGGCCGGCGTGAACCGCGACGGGGTGAGCAGCACGGCGGCGCTGACGGCGACGAGGCCCAGCAGCAGCAGGGCCAGCCCCTGCCGGATCCTGGCGATGGCGAGGATGCGGGAGGTGAGCGGAGGTGCGCCTTGCTGCATGCCCCTGAAACTACCAGCAAACCGCAGGTCCTGTCTCTCACCGGCTGGCGCTGCCGAGCTCGCGCTCGACCTTCGCTTCCATCTCCGGGCGCCGCTGCGTCGCGGGGAGCCCGCGCAGCACGTCCAGCTCCTCGCGGAGGACCGCCGCGACCGGCTTGCCCTGCGCCTTGAGGATGTTCGCCTTGAGCTCGAGGATGCTGATGCGCCGCTGGCCGCGATCCATCTTCGCGAGCGCGCGGTCGACGGCGCCCTCCGCCTCGGGCAGCTTCTTCTCTTCCAGATAGACGCGCGCGAGCCGCGCCGGCGGGTTGTAGTCGTCCGCCATCTCCTTCTCGCGCTGGACCAGGAGCTTCTCCGCCTTCTCCGGCTCGCCCAGGTACAGGTACGTGTCGGTGCGATGGGCGTCGAAGGTGGCGGCCATGGTCACGTCGGGCGCTGCGGCAGCGGCCTTCTCCAGCACCTGCGCGCGCTCGCGCATCACCGCCAGGGCCTCGGAGTGCTTGCCTGCGGCGTCGAGCATCTCCGAGAGGTTGGCGAGCGCGTCGCTGCGGTCGTCGGCGGCGAGCGGCGCGTCCTTGCGGGTGACGATCTCCCGGGTCCGCGCAGCCGCCAGCTCCATCATCCTGCGCGCCTGCGCGTCCTCCCCGGGCAACTGCTGCGCGCAGCCGAACGCCATGCTCTGGAAGTCGGCGCCGAGCGCGCTGTCGGGCGTGTTGCGCGCCTCGCGCAGGCCTTCCTCGACGCAGGCGCGGTAGTCCTTCGCCCGGCGCAGCGCCATCATGGACAGATTGAGCCGCTCCGGGCGCCGCGGATCGCCGGGCTTGCTCAGCCGCACCGAGCGCGCGTACGCCTCCGCCGTCGCCCTGGCGTCGCCGCGGGTTCGCGCCGCGTCCCCTTCGCGCTGCGCGGCGGCGGCTGCGTCGGGGGGCTTGCCCTTCGCGGCATGGGCGGCGACCGCGTCGTGCACGAAGCCCCTCAGATCCTGCACGGTGCCGGCGCCGAGGAAACGCCCCAGCACCGCCTCGGTCTCGGGATCGACGATGAGGAAGGTGGGCCAGGCGTCGAGCGGGAACTTCTCCACCACAGCCCGGTTGCGCTCCCGTTCGGTCTCGACCGAGCTCCACACCACCGCGTCCGCCACCGGCTTCATCCCCGGATCGCTGAGGACGAAGCGCTGCATGGAGAGGCAGGTGTGGCACCAGGTGGCCCAGAAGTCGATGAAGAGCGGCTTGTGCTGCGCGCGCGCCTCCGCCCGCGCCCTGCCGTAGTCGTCCTCGACGAAGTGGAGCGATCCGTGCGCCGCGGCGACGAGCAGGAGGGCAGGCAGCATGCCCGCCCTTTTAACCCGGCTGGGCCTTTCGCGCAGCCTGCTCGGCCTCGCGCTTCGCCTGGGCCACGTCGTAGGCGCGCACCACCTCCTGCACCAGCGGATGGCGCACCACGTCCCGGTCGGTGAACTCGCAGAAGCGGATGCCCTCCACGTCCTTGAGGATCTCCGCCGCGTCGGTCATGCCCGAGGCCTTGCCGGAGGGAAGGTCCACCTGGGTGCGATCGCCGGTGATGACCGCCTTGGAGCCGAAGCCCAGGCGGGTGAGGAACATCTTCATCTGCTCGGTGGTGGTGTTCTGGGCCTCGTCGAGGATGACGAAGGCGTCGTTGAGCGTGCGCCCGCGCATGAAGGCGAGCGGCGCCACCTCCACGGTGCCGCGCTCGATCAGATCCTGCGCCCGGTCGATGTCCATCAGGTCGTGGAGCGCGTCGTAGAGCGGCCGCAGGTAGGGCGAGACCTTCTCCGCCAGATCGCCGGGAAGGAAGCCCAGCTTCTCGCCGGCCTCCACCGCGGGCCTGCAGAGCACGATGCGCTTCACCCGCCGCTCCACCAGCGCGGCCACCGCCATGGCCATGGCCAGGTAGGTCTTTCCGGTGCCCGCCGGGCCGATTCCGAAGACGATGTCGTGCTTGCGGATGGCGTCGATGTACGCCTTCTGGTTGAAGCCCTTGGGCGTGACCGGCCGGTTGCGGTTGGTCACGTACACCGTGTCGAGGAAGATGTCCTTGAGGTCGGCGCCGGGGTCCGCCAGCATCACCTTGCTGGCCTGCTCCACGTCCTCGAGCCCGAGCGGGTACTTGCGCTGGATGAGCTCGTTGAGCCCGGCCAGAAGCTTCTCCGCGAGCGCGACCTTGTCCGGCTCCCCCGAGATGAGGAAGACGTTGCCCCTCTGTCCGATATGGACCCCGAACCTCTGCTCGATCAGCTTGAGGTTCTCGCTCCGCCCTCCGGCGAGCGTCCGTGCACCATCGTTGTCCAGCAGCTCCAGCCGTGCGGAAGGTTCTACCAAACTTGCCTCGTCGGCCCCCCGGGGCCTGCTCTCCTGATCTAATCAAGCGGCGGCAGCAAGACAAACCCTTGCGGGGTGCGGCGGTAGTAATACGGGTCGGGCCACGGATAGCGGAGGTCCTTCTCCGTCACCAGCTGGCCGTCCACCAGCGCCCGCAGCGCGCCCGGGTACTCGCCGTGCTCGATCCGGTAGAGCTCGAGGGCGCTCTCCAGCCGCACCAGCTGGCTGCGCGAGAGCACCCGCGCCACCGCGCCGCCAGGAGCCGGAGTCGCCGCGCGCGCCGCGCCCAGCCGGGGCGCCACGATCCGGAACCCCGCCAGCGTGGCGGCGAAGCAGAGGACCGTCGCCGCCATGCGGACGAGCGCCCCCGTCCTCGCCAGCGACCTGCGGCGCGTGCCCAGCCCGCCCGCGAGCGCCTTGGCGCGCGCCGCGGGCACCGGCTTGAGATAGCCCCACTCGAGCAGGTCGTTGAGCGCCTTGAGGGCCTCGAACTCGCCCAGGCGGGAAGCGTCGACCACCCGCTGCACGCTCTTGCCGCCCACCGCCAGCCGGTAGACGAGCTTGTGCCGCCCGGAAGGCACGCCGCCGGGCTCGTCCTCGCCCCCGTCGGCCGCGACGCCGTCGATGGAGGGAAGGTCGCGGGTGTCGAGCTGCTTGAGCGCCTCGAAGGTGACGTCGGCCCCGGGCGCCTTCTTCTTCAGCGCCGGCCATTCGTCCATGCGCCGGAAGCCCTCGAGGAGGATGCTCTCGGCGCGCACCGGCTCGAAGGTGGCGTGCGCCGCGTCCACCTCCTCCTGCGAGAACTCGTACGCGCCGTTCTTCCAGGAGAACAGCCGGTAGAGCGTCTCGGTGGTCTGCAGCCGCATGATCTGCGCGAGCTGGGTGCGGGTCAGGGCGCCGCTCTCGACGAGGACGTCGCCCAGCCGCTTCAGCGTGCGCCGCTGGGTGGCCAGCGCCTCGTCGAGCTGCTCCTGGCTGAGCAGATCCGCGCGGAGCAGGAGCCCCCCGAGCAGGTTGCTGGACTTGCGCGCCTTCTCGCTGGCGAAGACCACGTTGCCGTCGACGAAGAAGACCTCCACCTCCTCCTCGCTGGCCCTCAAGGTCAGCCGCCCCGTCTTGGTCTGGTGGCCGATGAGCTGCAGGATGTCGGCGATGCCGAAGTCCTTGAGGGTGCCGGAGAGCGCCATCTAGACGCCCTCCTCGGCCCGCTGGCGCGCCATCAGGTCGCGCAGGCAGAAGGCGTAGATGGCGATGAACAGCGCCGCGCTCACGCCCACGCGCACGAAGGAGATGCCGCTGCGCACCGCGATGGGATAGCGAGCGAGCCCGCTCCAGAGCGCGATGCTGGCGGCGAGCGATCCGGTGACGAGAAGGAAGAACATGCCGCGCAGCGGGTAGCCGAGGAGCACGTGCCCGGCCCCGGAGATCAGCGCCAGCAGGCGGGAGAGCAGCCGGCGGCGGCGCTGGTACGCCTTGACGGCGAACTCCTTGCGGACGCGCACCGCCGCGTCCACGCCGGTGCGGCGGATGAAGACGTTCACGCACTGGGCGCAGAGCGCCTCGGCGGGGCGGGCTTCGGCGTCGCAGCGCTTGCACACCGCGCGCCCGCAGCGGTCGCACCGGCCGCTCGGCTGCAGGCGCCCGCGGCCGAGGTGCAACGCGAGCAGCAGGGCCGCGGCGAGCAGCGGGAGCGCCGCGGCAAACCCCGAAGGCGAGCCGCCCGCGAGCAGCGCGCGCACCTGGTCCTGGACCTGCGTTGCCGCCTGCGCCTCCGCCTCCCGCAAGGGCGCGAGCTGCGCGTCGTCGAGCGGCACGTCCATGACGAACTTGTTCGACTTGCGGTTCGCCTGCAGCGAGCCGCCGGTGAAGCCGTCCACCGCGGCGCGATCGAGCTCCACCGCCCGCGCCTGCTCCGCCTGCGCCTTCTCCAGCCCTTCCACGCCGCTCATCGCCAGGGCGCGCGCGAGGTTGAAGTGGGGCGCGGCCAGCGATTCCTGGATCTCCACCGCCTGCCGGTACTGGGCCACCGCGTTCGCGGTTTCCCCTTCCAGCAGGTAGACGTTCCCGAGGTCGTTGCGCAGCGCCGCCTGCCCCGCGGGGGTGCCGCCCTGCGCCGCGAGCGCCTTCAGGTAGAGCCTCTCCGCCGCGGCCAGATCGCCGTCGCGCTTGGCCTTGCGGGCGAGGGCGAAGGACACCGGCAGGTCGCCGGGTCCCTCGGGCTGGCGCTCGAGCCGCGCGATCTCGGGGCCGGTGCCTTCGCCGTGCTCCACCAGCCACACGTCCACCGCGGCCCCGCCGTACGCGGCCACCTTGCCCACCGCGCCCGCGGCAAGCGGCGCCACGGCGACGGCGACGAGCAACGCCACCGAGACCGCCAGCTCTGCGGTGCTCAGGTAGAGGCCGCAGGCGAGCAGCGCGGTGAAGAGCAAAGGAACCGGTCCCATCATGAAGAGGATCGGCAGCAGCAGCAGCACCGCGGCCAGCATCGCGGTCTGCCAGCGCCGCGGCCTTCCCGGGAAGAGATGGTGCACGTCGTGCGCATACAGCCGAGCGTGGCGGAGGAAGAGCAGCGCCACGAACGCGAGCCCCGCAACCAGGAGCCCCGCGCAGAGGACGCCCAGGGCATTGGCGAGCGTGGACCGGGAGATGCGCGGATCGCGCATCGCCGCGCCCGCCGCCGCGACGAGCTGCGCGAGGGCCGGCGTCAGCGCCGCGGGATCCTCCGCGAGCAGCGCTCGCGCGAGACAGGTGTGCGCCTCGGGCAGCGCGGGAGCGAACTCCACCGCCAGCTTGCAGCGCTGCACCGCCACCGCGGGAGCGTCGGCGGCGCGGGCGTCGATGCTCTCGCGGACCAGGGCCGCGCCGATGGAGAAGAGGTTCTCGATGGCGAGCTCGTCCTTGAGCGCGCGGACGCGCTGCTCCTCGTCGTCGGCGCGCCGCTCGTCGCGGTCGCGGACGTACTCGCGCCGCGCCGCCCAGTGCGCCTGGATGTCGGCGCTCTTCTCCGCGGGCAGCGTGACCGCGTAGTTGCCGGCAGCCATCGCGGGGCTCGCTGCGGGCAGGGCGGGCGGCGGAGCGGCCGCCGCGGCAGGAGCAGCGGCGGGCGCCACCGGCGCGGGCAGCGCGGGCATCGGAATCGCGGACGCGGCGTCGCTTGCGGATGGGCCTGCTGCCGCCGCCGCCAGGGCGGGCGCTGCCGCTTCCTGCGCGAACGCCGGCGCGACCATCAATGCCGCGGCGCAGAAGAGCAGGCGCGCGCGCGGGAAAAACCCCCGGGATGTCACCGCTTCACTCTAGACGCTGGCGCCGAGGGCCAGCAAGGAATCCTCCCCGGATTCCACTCTGCGATGTGGTATGCCGCCGCCCATGTCCGACCCCCAAACCGCGGTGCGGCGGCTGCTCGACATCATGGACAAGCTGCGCGACCCGGGCGGCTGCCCCTGGGACCGCGAGCAGACGCTGAAGACGCTCACCCCGTACCTGCTCGAAGAGGCGCACGAGGTCATCGAAGCCATCGAGAGCGGCGACACGCAGCACCACAAGGAGGAGCTGGGCGACCTGCTCTTCCAGGTGATCTTCCAGTCGCGCATCGCCCGCGAGGAAGGGAAGTTCGACTTCGCCGAGGTCTGCGACGGCATCGCCGACAAGCTCACCCGCCGGCACCCGCACGTGTTCGGAGACGTCGCGGTGAGCGGTTCCCGCGAGGTGGTGAAGAACTGGGAGAGGATCAAGGCCGACGAGCGCAGGGAGAAGGGGCAGCCCGACCGCAGCGTCATCGGCGGGGTGCCCATCTCGCTGCCGGCGCTGGTGCGCGGCGAGCGCATGACGGAAAAGGCCGCCGCGGCAGGCTTCGACTGGCCGGACGCGGCGAGCGTGCTCGCCAAGGTGCGCGAGGAGCTCGAGGAGCTGGACGAGGCGCTGCGCTCCGGGCGCCCGGAGGAGGTCGAGCACGAGCTGGGCGACCTCCTCTTCGCCGTGGCCAACCTCGGCAGGTGGGTGAAGGTGCACCCGGAGGAGGCGCTGCGCGGAGCGCTGCGGCGATTCGAATCGCGTTTTCATTTCATAGAATCGAGACTCGCGGAGCAGGGGCGATCGCCGCGAGAATCCACGCTGGCGGAGATGGACGCGCTCTGGGATGAGGCGAAGGAGCGCGAAAAGTCTTGAAGTTCACGTGCGGCGCCGACCCTTGCCCACAGCCGGCGGATGGGTTGTGGAGAGCCTGTGGACAACTCACGGTCGCCGCCGCGGCCATTGCCGTTCCGGAGGCGGAAAAGACCTTCGCGTCAAAGCGATATGGATCGAGAAGCCAAGTAGTTTCAGTGTGTTGATTGAAATATTTCTGCCCGGAAATATCTCGGTAGGCGTACGGACCCAAACTGGAAATGCTCTTTTCCGGGCCCGTGGACAACCTGTGCTCGGGGTCCGTTTCCGCCCCGCGCTTCGCGCGTTGACACCCACTTGCGCGGGTGCTATCTGCGTCGGCCCTTCAACGGATCTTCGGGAGCATTCGTGGCCAATACCCGTTCTGCAGAAAAGGCGAATCGCCAGGCGCAGAAGCACCGCGTCCGCAATACCCACGTGCTCTCGACGCTGCGCGGCAGCGTGCGGAAGTTCCGCGAGGCCGCCGCCTCCGGCGACGCGGCCAGGACCAAGGCGGAGCTGGCGGCGGCGGTGCGCCAGATCGCCAAGGCCGCCTCGAAGGGCGTCATCCACAAGGGCCAGGCGGCGCGGCGCATCTCGCGGTTGAGCAAGGCCGCCAATCACCTGCCTGCGGCCAAGCCGTAGGGCGCTACTTCAGGCGCCGGGACACTTCGTAGCGCTCGACCGCCTCGACGGCGAGCGTCCGCATGAGCCTGCGCAGCGCCGCGCGCCGGTTGGCCTCGGTGCCGAGCACGTCCACGCCGGCGAGATAATCCTCGCCTCCCGCCACGCTGTCGGCGTACTCCGGCGCGCCGAGGCGAAGCACGGCGTCCAGGCGGAACGACCCCGCCCCTCCCTCGGCGCCCACGCCGGAAGGGACGGACCGCAGCGCAACCAGCTCTGCCCGGAGCTCGGGCGCGGACGACGAATCGGGCTCCAGCATTCCGCGGCCTGCCAGCTCGCGCCGCAGCTCGGCCGCGAAGACGCCGCCCGCCTCGGCCTCCGCCGTATCGTTGCGGACCGCGGCGACGCGCAGGCCGCCGACGCCCTTCCCGCGCACCGGAGCGTAACCGCAGGCGGCTGCCGCGCAGAGGGCGAGGCAAGGGCACACCCGCAGCAAGCCGCCCCTGCGGGCGAAGGTCGCGCGCTCGAGGCTACGCGACCACAAAGTTCACGAGCCTCTTGGGAATCACCACCACCTTCTTGATGGTCTTTCCCTGCAGCCAGCCGGAGATCTTCGGGTCGCGCGCCGCGGTCTCGCGGATGTCGGTCTCGTCGGCGCTCGCGGCCACCTGCACCTCGCCGCGCAGCTTGCCATTGACCTGCACCGCGATCTGGTAGGCATCGTCCACCACCAGCGCCGGCTCGGCCTCCGGCCAGTGCAGCACGGCCAGCTCCTCGGTGCGGCCCAGCTCCCGCCACAGCTCGCAGCAGACGTGCGGCGCGAAGGGGGCGAGCAACTGCACCAGCACCTCCAGGCACTCGCGCAAGGAGCCGGCGTCGCCGGTCCAGTCGGAGGCGGCGTTGGACAGCTCCATCAGCGACGAGATGGCGGTGTTGAACTGCAGCCGCTCGAGCTGCTGGGTGACCTTGAGGATGGTCTTGTGCGTGCGCCGGCGCAGCTCGTCGGCCGCGCCGTCGGACCCCACCTTCGCCGAGGCGATCTTCTGCAGCGACCCGTGCACCAGCCGCCAGATGCGCCCGAGGAAGCGGTGCTGGCCCTGCACCTGCTCGTCGGACCAGTCCATGTCCTTCTCGGCGGGCGCCGCGAAGAGGATGAAGAGCCGCGCCGTGTCCGCGCCGAACTCGGAGATGATCTCCCGCGGAGAGACCACGTTGCCCTTCGACTTGGACATCTTCTCGCCGTCGCGGCCCTTGACGATTCCCTGCGTGACCAGCTTCTGCGCCGGCTCGTCGATGGCGCAGAGCCCCAGCTCCTGCATCACCTTGGTCCAGAAGCGGAAGTAGAGCAGGTGCAGCACCGCGTGCTCCGGCCCGCCCACGTAGACGTCGATGGGAAGCCAGCGGTCGGCCCGGGCCCGGGAGAAGGGCTCCTTGTCGTTGCGCGGATCGAGATAGCGCGCCCAGTACCAGGTGGAGTCGACGAAGGTGTCCATCGTCTCCGCCTCGCGCCGCGCCGGCCCGCCGCATTTCGGGCAGCGGGTGTTCACCCAGGAGGTCACCTTCGCGAGCGGCGGCTCGCCGACGCCGGTGAGCACCTCCTTCACGTCGATGTCAGGCAGCGTGACCGGCAGCTGGTCGTCGGGCACCGGGATGCCCTTGCCCTCCGGGTCGTCCTTGGGACAGTAGACGATGGGGATGGGCGTGCCCCAGTAGCGCTGCCGCGAGACGCCCCAGTCGCGCAGGTGGTAGTTCACCGCGGGCTTGCCGATGCCGCGCCGCTGCGCCTCGGCGGCGATGGCCAGCCGCGCCTGCTCCGAAGGCATGCCGGAGAACTCGCCCGAGTCGAAGAGCACGCCGTAGTCGGTGTACGCCCTGCCCTCGGGAAGGTCGCTCTCGTCTCCAATGCTGCGGCCTGCGGCCTCCGCCCGGCCACCGGCAGGGCCGTCGGCCTCCGCGTCCCAGGGACGGACCACGCGGCTGATGGGAAGGCCGTACTTGACGGCGAACTCGTAGTCGCGCTGGTCGTGCGCGGGAACCGCCATCACCGCCCCGGTGCCATACCCTGCGAGGACGAAGTTCGCCACCCACACCGGGACCTCCTCGCCGGTGAAGGGGTTCCTGGCGCGGATGCCGGTGTCCAGGCCCTCCTTCTCGGCGGCCGCGGCGCCCTCCCCCATCTCCTTGGCCGCGCGCCGCACCTTGTCGGCGAACTCCTTCAGCTCGGCCTTCTTGCCCTCCGGGGCCAGTTCCACCACCAGCGGGTGGTCCGGCGCGGCCGCCACGTAGGTGGCGCCGTAGATGGTGTCGGCGCGCGTGGTGAAGACGCGGAAGGCCTTTCCCCTGGCGCGCGGGATCGAGAACTCGATCTCCAGGCCGTCGGAGCGGCCGATCCAGTTGCGCTGCATGGCCACCACCCGCTCGGGCCAGTCGATGCGGTTGAGGCCTTCGAGGAGCTTGTCGGCGTAGGCGGTGATGCGGAACGCCCACTCGGGGATCTCGCGCTCGACCACCACGCTGCCGCACCGCCAGCAGCGCCCCTCTTCCACCTGCTCGTTGGCGAGGACGGTGTTGCAGCTCGGGCAGAAATTCACCTTCGCGCGCCGGCGGTAGACCAGGCCGCGCTCGAGCATGCGGAGGAAGAACCATTGGTTCCAGCGGTAGTACGCGGGGTCGCTGGTGGCGATCTCCGTGGACCAGTCGATGGAGATGCCGAGCGAGATCACGTCCTCCTTGAAGCTCTTGATGTTCTTCGGCGTGCGCAGCGCCGGGTGGACGCCTTCCTTGATCGCCGCGTTCTCCGCAGGCAGGCCGAAGGAGTCCCAGCCGAAGGGATGCAGGACGTCGAACCCGCGCTTGCGGGCGTAGCGGGCGAGGACGTCGGTGATGCAGTAGACCCGCGCGTGGCCCATGTGCATCTCGCCCGAGGGATAGGGGAGCATGGCGAGGACGTACTTCTTCGGCGCGCCAGGCCGGGCGCCTGCCCGGAAGACCCCAGCGTCTCCCCAGTGCTGCTGCCAGCGTGACTCGATGGGTGTCGGGTCGTACCTGTCCTGCACGGTCTCGCGCCTCCGGAAAAAGGACGATTCTAGCGCGACGCGCCAGACCGTGGGGGTTCCAGTGCGGAAAGCGTAGCGGAATGAACCACTTGCACTCCGGCAGGCGCACCCTGCGCCCGCCCGGGCTGGCCCCGCGCGCGTTCGGCGGCATCTGCCCTGGAAAGCTCGGCCAGGCCGATGATGCGGGTGGCGCGCCCCCAGCCCACCGCCAGCTGCGCCCCCTGGGCGAGGAGCCAGGCGAGGGCAATCGCGGCGGCGCCGGACTGGGTCGTCTGCAGGCGGAGGGCCATCAGCAGGGGCGCGCCGCCAAAGGCCACCGCGGCCCCCGCGGCGCCAACCGCGAAGGCGCGGACCGGACGGCGCACCAGCAGGCGCACCGCGCCGCAGACGGCCAGCACCGCGGAGCGCCGTCCCGGGTCGGCGGCGAACTGCGCCCGCGCCGCCTCGACCACGAGTTGGAAGACGAACAGGGCGAGCGCGGCGCCGATGGCCGCGAGGACCAGGTTGCGATCGGCGGCGGTCTCGGTCGTGGCCCGCTCGTTGGCGCGCGCGGCGAGCCGGAAGAGCCCTGCCGCCGCGGCGCTGCCCAGGCCCAGGGGAACCAGGCCCGCGAGCAGCGTCCGCAGCATGCGCCCGTACAGCTCGCCTCCCCCCGCCATCAGGGCTCCCAGGCGCAGCGGCTCGTCGCTGCGCGCGGCAGCCACGGTGGCGCCGGCGACGAAGGGCGAGAAGGCGAGGGCGCAGAGCGCAGCCGCCACGGCGCCCCATCCCAGCGACGCCGCCGCGGAAGGCTCGCCGAGCTGCCGGATCAGCTCGATCAGCGTGGCTCCTTCGAACGAGGCCACCGACTGCGCTGCGCGCGGGGAATGGTCGAGCCGTGCGTGCAGGAACGCGAGCGCCGGCATCGCCGCCAGCGCCGAGGGGAGCAGCAGCGACGCCCACCAGAGGACGAGGAGCCGCCATTGCAGGCCGCGCCGCAGCGAGCGCCGCAGGAGCCGGGGCGTGATCACAGCCCCTCCAGGAGCGAGAGCGCCACCGCCGCCCACGACTGGAGCTCCAGCGTCCACCGGCGTGACGCCAGCGGCGAGGCCTCGCGGGTGCGGCCGTCGTCCAGCTTGTCGAGGTCGAGCAGGACGCTGCGGTCCGCATCGAGCTGCGCCGAGGAGACGCGGACCGGCCGCTCGAAGACCCAGCGGTGCCAGCGCTCCCCGGCCGGCCACTCCAGGGTCTGCTCCTCGCCGCCCTCGAAGCGGACCGTCAGCCGCTGCGGCACGTGCGCGGCATACCTGCGCGCCTGCACCACCGACTCCCAGGGAAAGGGCCCCGGCGCGCCCGACCTCGCGTCCGGATGCGCCTTGCGGAACGCCTCGCGCCCGGCCCGCTCGCGCTCGCGAGCCTGCCCCTCGTCCACTTCGACGCGCGAGCCATCCGGCCGTGCCGAGGTGCCCGGCTCCGGCACCCGCTCGCGCGTCTCGATGCTCTCGATGCGGTCGTCCACCGGAGCGATCCCGTAGACCTGCTCCGCGAACCACTCCCGGACGGTCCCGCCGCTCGCCTCTGCCAGGACCTCCTCCAGGTCGGCGGTCGAGGGGTGGCGGAAGCGCCAGCGCCGGTAGTATTCGCGGAAGCCGCGGGCCAGCACGTCGCCTCCCAGCCGCTGCTCCAGGTCGTGGAAGACCAGCGCGGTGCGCGAGTAGACGAGGCCGTAGCTCGCGCGGGACCAGCGGTCCCATGAGTTGCCGGCGATGGGGTCGGCCTGGAAGCGCCGCGTCCCGCTCCGCTCCAGGTCGAACCAGGCCAAAGGCGGCGAGCGCAACCCCAGCCAGCCGAGCAGTCCCGGCGCGGAGATCTGCAGCGGCGTGCCCTGCAGCATCCGCGCGTCCCAGAACTCGTTGAGCCCTTCGTCGAGGAATGGCTCCTCGAATTCGTTGGAGGCGAGCAGCCCCATGAAGTAGCCGTGGCCGAACTCGTGCACGGTGACGAAGCGCACCAGGTCCAGCAGGGGCGGGCCGAGCGCGCCCACGGTGGTGAAGAAGGTCTCGTACTCCATCCCGCCCGACTCCATGGCGTTGTAGGGCGGCACCACCACCGTGACCTGCCGGTAGGGATAGGCGCCGAGCGTGCGCGAGAAGTAGGCGAGCGCGTCGCGGGTGGAATCGAGGGCGATGCGGGCGGCCCGGGCATACTCGGCGGGGTGGAGCACCTTGATGTGCACGTCGGGCGCGCCGGCCTGCTCCGCCCGGTAGTCGCCCTCGAGCACCTGGAACCCGTCCCAGGCGGCAAAGGCGAAGTCGTGCACGCGATCCTGCGCGATGCGGTAGCGCACGCCCTCCGCCACCTGCTCGGGCGGCGCGGCCTCGGTGCCCACCGAGCCCAGCACGTAGCCGCGGGGCACGGTGAGGGTTGCCCGGTAGCTGCCGAAGTCGGCGTAGAACTCGCTGTGGAGGTGGAACTCGTGGCAGTTCCAGCGCGGCAGGGTGGCGCCGCGCTCGCCGGGCAACTCGAGGACGCCCACCTTCGGGAACCACTGCGCGACCAGGTGATAGGTGTCGAACCAGCCGGTGCGCGCCACCACCCGCGGGAGCTGGTCGTGGAACTCCATCTCCAGCACGGTGGTCCCGCCGGGCGGCACCGGCTGGGGCAGATCGAGGCGCGCCACGGTCCGGTCCGTGCCGGGCCCGCCGTCGGGGTGGACGAAGACCCAGGGCACCGGCCTTCCCGCCTGGGTCACCTGCTTCAATTCGATGAACCCCCACTCGCCCTTCTTCGTCTCCACGCCGGTGCGGAAGCCGCCGTAGCGGACCTTCTCCTGCATGAAGGTGCTGCCCGGCCCTTCGAAGGCGTTGAGGTAGAGGTGGACGTAGAGCGAGGAGATGGTCTCCGCGCTCCGGTTCTTCCAGGAGAGGCGCTCTTTGCCCTCGACGGTGTGGCGGACCGGATCGAGCGTGGCTTGCAGGTCGTAGTTGGCCACCGGCTCCGGACCGTCCTCCCGGACGCCGCCGAAGGCCCGGTCGCTGCTGGGCACGCGCACCGCCCCGGCCGATGCGCCGGCCACCTCCACCGCGAGCAGCAGTGCGAGCATGCAACAGGTCGTACTCGACGCGCGGGCACATCGGCAATACCATCCGCGCCCCCATGGACAAGCACGTCTACATCCAGGACATCGCCGCGCACGACGGAGAGGAAGTGCTGCTGCGCGGATGGCTCTACGGCAAGAGGTCGAGCGGCAAGCTCCACTTCCTCCAGGTGCGGGACGGCACCGGCACCATCCAGTGCGTGGTCTCGAAGAAGGACGTGCCGGAGGCGGCCTTCGCCGCGGCGGACAAGGCGCACCAGGAAGCGTCGATGGAGATCCGCGGGAAGGTGGCGAAGGACCCGCGCAGCCCGCTCGGGTACGAGCTGCACGTCACCGGCCTCGAGGTCCTGCAGGGCGAGAGCGGCTATCCCATCCAGCCCAAGGAGCACGGCGTCGGCTTCCTCCAGGAGCAGCGGCACCTCTGGCTGCGCTCCTCGCGCCAGCGGGCCATCCTCGCGGTGCGGCACACCATCATCAAGGCCATCCGCGACTATTTCGACTCGCGCGGCTTCACCCTGGTGGACTCTCCCATCCTCACCCCGGCGGCGTGCGAGGGCACCTCCACGCTCTTCGAGGTGCCCTACTTCGACCTGGGCAAGGCCTTCCTCACCCAGTCGGGGCAGCTCTACGGCGAGGCCGCGGCCATGGCGGTGGGAAAGGCCTACGTCTTCGGTCCCACGTTCCGCGCCGAGAAGAGCAAGACCCGGCGCCACCTGACCGAGTTCTGGATGGTGGAGCCGGAGGTCGCCTTCATGGACCTGGACGGCGACATGGACCTGGCCGAGGACTTCGTGGTCTCCATCGCGCAGGCGGTGCTGGCCAGGCACGAGCAGGAGTTGAAGACGGTGCTGGAGCGCGACGTGGAAGCGCTGCGCCGGGTGCAGAAGCCGTTCCCGCGCATCACCTACACGGAAGCCATTGAGTATATCCAGAAGACCGGCCACCCCATCCAGTGGGGGGACGACCTGGGCGGCGACGAGGAGACCATCCTCTGCA
>DASSQZ010000023.1:0-3708 GCA_035702105.1 Myxococcales bacterium
GCCAAGTGCCGGCAGATCCATCAGAAGTGGAAGGAGCGCAAGCTGCTCTAAGGCTTGCACTCCATGGCCATCGTCGAGACGAAGCAACTTCGCAAGGTCTTCACCGATCATACCGCCGTCGATGGCGTCGATCTGGCCACCCGGGAGGGCGAGTTCCTCGTCCTCCTGGGCCCGAGCGGCTGCGGAAAGACCACGCTCCTGCGCATGATCGCCGGCCTGGAGAAGCAGACCTCCGGCGACATCGTCATCGGCGGCGAGCTGGTCAACGAGCTGCCGCCGCGCGAGCGCAAGATCGCCATGGTCTTCCAGAGCTACGCGCTCTACCCGCACATGACGGTGGCGAAGAACATCGCCTTTCCGCTCAAGGCGGGCGGCACGCCCAAGGAGCAGATCGAGGGGCGGGTGCAGACGGCCGCCTCGATGTTCGGCATCGAGCGGCTCCTGCACCGCAAGCCCCGCCAGCTCTCGGGCGGCGAGCGCCAGCGCGTGGCGCTCGCGCGCGCCATGGTCCGCGAGCCCTCCGTCTTCCTCCTCGACGAGCCGCTCTCCAACCTGGACGCGAAGCTGCGCACCGCGGCCCGCGACGAGCTCCAGCACTTCCAGCGCCGGCTCGGCACCACCACCATCTACGTCACCCACGACCAGGTGGAGGCCATGGGCCTGGGACACCGCATCGCGGTGATGAGCAAGGGCCAGGTGCGCCAGATGGGCCCGCCGCAGGAGGTCTACAACGATCCGGCGGACACCTTCGTCGCCGGGTTCCTCGGCTCGCCGCCGATGAACTTCTTCGAGCGCAACGGCGCCATCGTCGGCTTCCGGCCCGAGCAGATCCTGCCCAAGGGCCAGTACTCCACGCAGGAGCCCCTGGTGGACGTCTGGTATCGGGTGGACCGGGTGGAGAACCTCGGCGCCGACCGGCTGCTCTACGGCGCGCTGCGCGACCTCGCGCCGGAAGTGAAGATGATCGTCAACCTGCCCTTCACCGTGCACCTGCCGGTGACCGAGGGCGAGGCGTACGAGTTCTCGATCAAGAAGTCCGACCTCAAGTTCTTCGACAAGGGAACCGGCCTGCGCGTGGCCCCGAGGCCCCTGTGAGGGTGGTCGACGACGAGAACGCGCTCGCGCGCATCCTGATCGCGCCCTCGCTCTTCTACATCGGCGCGGTGATCGGCATCCCGTTCCTGCTCTCGCTCTGGTTCTCGGTCAGCGACGTGACCGTGAGTGCCAGCGCCGGCCACTTCGTCGGGCTGGGCAACTTCCGCAACGCCATCCACGACTCCAGCTTCCTGCGCGCGCTGGGGAACACCTTCCTCTTCGCCTTCGCCTCGCAGATCATCGTCATCGTGCTCTCGTCGATCCTGGGCGTGGCGCTGCAGAAGGATTTCCGCGGCAAGTGGTTCGTGCGCCTGCTCATCCTCTTGCCCTGGGTCGCGCCGGTGTCGCTGGGGAGCATCGGCTGGCTCTGGATCCTCGACTCGATCTACAGCGTGATCAACTGGACCCTGCGGGCGATGCACGTGCTCGGGCCGGGGGTCTGGCCCATCTGGCTCGGGCAACCCAGCCTGGCCATGTGCTCGATCATCGGCGTGCAGGTCTGGCGCACGCTGCCGCTCGCCACCGTCATCCTCCTCGGCGGCCTGAGCTCCATTCCCCAGGACATCCACGACGCCGCCGACATCGATGGCTCGGGGTTCTTCCGCACCCTATTCCAGATCACCCTGCCGCTCATCCTCCCCATCATGCTGGTGGCGGTGCTCTTCGGGTTCGTCTTCGCCTTCACCGACATGATCGTGGTCTGGGTGCTGACCCGGGGCGGCCCCTACGACATGACCCAGGTGCTGGCCTCGCTCGCCTTCTTCAAGGGCATCGACGGCGGCGATCTCGCGGGCGCCTCCGCTGTGGCGCTGTTCCTCCTCCCCATCCTGGCGGCGGCAGCCATCCTCATGCTCCGTCTCGCCCGCCGCACCGAGGTGGTCTAGATGGCGATGACGCTGCGGCAGCGGGAGATCACCGGGCGGGTGGCGCTCTGGGTCACGGTGGTGGCCTTCGCCATCTTCGCCGCCTTCCCCTTCCTCTGGATGTTGATCACCACCTTCAAGCAGACCAACGATCTGCTCGACCCCAACCACAACCCCTTCATCTTCCACGCCCCGCCCACGCTGGAGAACCTGCGCGTCCTCTTCGAGGAGACGCTCTTCCTCCGCTGGATCGGCAACACCCTCTTCGTCGGCGTCCTGGTGGTGGGCATCACGCTCCTGATCGCGGTGCCCGCCGGGTACGCGCTGGCGCGCCTCTCCGGCGCCTTCGGCGAGCAGCTCGGCATCGGTATCTTCCTCACCTACCTGGTGCCGCCCACCATCCTCTTCATCCCGCTCGCCAAGGTGGTGTCGAGCGTGGGGCTGCAGGACTCGCTCTGGAGCCTGGTGCTCACCTATCCCAGCTTCACCATTCCCTTCTGCACCTGGCTGATGATGGGCTTCTTCAAGGCCATCCCCAAGGACATCGAGGAAGCCGCCATGGTGGACGGCCTCAGCCGCCTCGGCGCCTTCGTCAAGGTGATCCTCCCCATGTCGGTGGCCGGCGTGCTGACGGTCATCATCTTCACCTTCACGCTGGTGATGCAGGAGTTCGTCTACGGCCTCACCTTCATCAACAGCGGCAGGAACTTCACCGTCTCGGTGGGCGTGCCCTCGTTCCTGGTGCGCGGCGACGTCTATTTCTGGGGCTCCTTGATGGCCGCCTGCTTCATCGCCAGCGTGCCCATCGCCATCCTCTACAACCTGTTCGTGGACCGGTTCATCGCCGGGTTCACGGTGGGAGCGGTGAAGGGTTAGGGCGCGCGCCGGCACCGCCCTGCCGACGCGGCAAGCGTTGCGCTGCATGGGCGCATGGGTTTCGCGCCGGTCGGCCTCTACCGCCCGGTCGGGGTGCAAGCGCGACGTCGGCTGGTGGCGCCTGGACCTGCGCGAGCGCGACGCCCTCCCGGACCGCGGCGGAATCGCGGGAAGATCCGGCGTAGACTCAAGCGCTTTCGCCCGACGACGCAACGCGCCAGAGAACAGGGCTGGTTTCGATAAGACGGAAGTCTTAACGTGTTGCACGGCATCCCGATGGGCGGCGGAGTGCTCGCAAAAAATTCGTAGGTATTGACAACCATCGTCCCGCCGCCGCAGGCTGTGCGCCGTTTACTCCACAAAAAAGGAGCCGCCCGTGAAGCGCAGGACCTTCCTGAAGGGTTCGGCAGCAGCGGTAGGCGGGGCAGCGGTCGCGTTGGGTTTCGATCTCAGTTCAGCGCGCGCTGAGATGCGCGAGCTCAAGATCGCGCGCACCACCGAGACGAGAAGCACCTGTCCCTATTGCGCGGTGTCGTGCGGCGTGATCATCCACACGCTCGGCGACAAGGCCAAGAACGTGAAGCCCGGCGTCGTCCACGTCGAGGGCGACCCCGACCATCCCATCAACCGCGGCACGCTCTGCCCCAAGGGCGCCACGCTGCGCGACGACATCAACAACCCCAACCGGCTCACCGTGCCCAAGGTCCGCCGCCCCGGCTCGGACAAGTGGGAAGAGATCTCCTGGGACGACGCCATCAAGGGCATCGCGCGCCACATCAAGGACACGCGCGACCGCACCTTCGTGCACAAGAACGCCAAGGGCCAGGTGGTGAACCGCACGCCGGGCATCGCCATGATCGGCGGCTGCACCGAC
>DASSQZ010000024.1:0-9277 GCA_035702105.1 Myxococcales bacterium
AGCTGCTAGGCCTCTTCCTGGCCGTGCTCGGCACGTTCTTCGCCGTGCTCTCCATCCGCGACGGCCGCAACCTCACCCGCGACCTGCGCTCGGTCTTCGACCACCTGACCACCAAGGAGATCGGCTCGTTCCCCGCCTACATGGTCGAGGTGGACCGCATCATCTCCGAGGCGCGCGAATCCATCTTCGTGGCCACCGACTTCCCCGGCCACGGCGCCTGGGCCGACCGCGGCCGCTATGGCGCCTACGTCAAGGCGCTGGAGAACCGCAAGGCGGAGCGCGTGCGCCGCGGGCATCCGCTCAGCATCCAGGTGCTCTGCCTCGACGCGGAGACGCGGGAGAAGGCGCTCTCCGACCGCTTCCCGGAGTCGCGCTGGAAGGAGTACGTGAAGAAGGGCGCCTTCTCGCGCAACCGGCGCCTCTACGAGGAGCTGGAGAACTGCGCCGTCCCCGAGCAGCGCGCCCAGTTCCTGCAGGAGATGGCGGCGCGCCAGCACCGCGCGCTCGAGTCCGACCTTCGCTTCGCCAACCGCTGGGAGTACCGCGGGCTCATGCCCATGTACCTCTGGATCGTCGACGGCGAGAAGGCGGTGTTCGCCATCCCCAGCTTCGGCGATGCGCTCACCGAGTACGCCTTCTACACGGAGGAGGCCGGCCTGGTGCAGGCGCTGACGTCGGTCTGGGCCCGGTACCTGGAGCAGGCGCGCCAGGTCAGCTCGCAGCCCGTGCTGGTGAAGTCCGGCTGAGAATCGCCTCGCTCTCCTCCCACAGCCTGCGCGCCGCGGCCTCGTCCAGCGCAGCCGCGGGCGGTTTCCGCTCGCTGCAGCGCACGAAGTACTTGCCGCTGACCCGGTCCAGCCCCGGCTCCGACGCCGCCCAGATCTGCGTGCGCGCGCCCTTCTCCTCGCTGATCAGGAAGGGCCGCGCGAGCCGCGTGAGCGTGCCGTACCAGCCGGCGCCCTGCATGCCGAATCCGCTGGCCACCGCGCCGGGGTGCAGCGCGTTGGAGGTCACGCCGCTGCCCTCGAGCCTCCGCGACAGCTCGAAGGCGAAGAGCAGGTTCATCAGCTTGCTGTTGCAGTACTGGCGGATGCCGAGGTAGCCCCGCTGCATCTGCAGGTCGCCGAAGTCGATGCGTCCGCCGCGAGCCGCCTCGGACGACACGCTCACCACCCGCGCCGGCGCGCTCGCCCGCAGCTTGTCCAGGAGCGCCGTCGTCAGCGCAAAGTAGCCCATGTGGTTGAGCGCGAAGGTCCGCTCCAGCCCTTCCGCCGTGAGCGAGCGGCTCCCGAAGAGCGCGCCGGCGTTGTTCACCAGCACGTGCAGCGCCGGAAAGCGGCCGGCAAACTCCGCCGCCGCGCGCCGCGCCTCCGAGACCGATTCCAGGTTTGCCTGGATGGTCTCGACGCCGAGCTCTCGTCGCGCCGCCTCCAGCCTGCCCGCGTCGCGCCCCACCACCACGACGCGCGCGCCCATGCGCGCGAGCTCCCGCGCCGTGATGCGCCCGATTCCCGACGTCCCGCCCGTGACCAGCGCCGTCTTGCCCTTCATCTCGTCACCTGTGCCGCTTCGCCCGGTCCATCTCGCGCTTGGCCTCGCGCTCGGCGATGGTGTCGCGCTTGTCCACGCCCGTCTTTCCCTTGCACACGCCCAGCTCCACCTTCACGCGGCCGTCCTTGAAGTACAGGCTCAGGGGAATGAGGGCGTAGCCGGCCTTCTGCTGCGCTTCCTGCAGCTTGTCGATCTCGCGCCGGTGGAGCAGGAGCTTGCGCGACCGCTTCGGGTCGTGGTTCAAGAGCGGCCCCGCAGGCTTGTAGGGCGGAATCTGCGCGTTGTGGAGCCAGAGCTCGCCGCCCTTGGGAAGGGCATAGGAGTCGGAGAGCTGCGCGCTCGCTCCCCGCAGGCTCTTCACCTCGGTGCCGGTGAGCGCGATGCCGCACTCGAGCTTGCTCTCGACGTGGTAGTCGAAGCGGGCGCGGCGGTTGGTGGTGATGACCTTGACGTGCCCTTCGCTCATCCCTGCTCGCTCATCGCGCCGTTGTCGATGAGGCGGGTCTTACCGAGGAACGCGGCCAGGAACAAGCGCGAGGCAGCGTCGGCGGTCTGCGGGCGCTGGAGCTCGACCGGGTCGCGCACCTCCGCGTAGTCGATGCGCACGCCGGCTTCCTTCAGCGTGCCGCGCGCGATCTCCTCCAGCCGCGCGGCGTTGCGCTCGCCGCTGCGAAAGGCGGCTCGCGCGGCCGAGAGCGCCTTCCAGAGCGCCGTGGCCCGCCCGCGGTCCTCGGGCGAAAGGTAGGCGTTGCGCGAAGAGAGCGCGAGCCCGTCCCTCTCGCGCACGATGGGGCGGCCCACCACCTCGACGCCGAGGTTGAGATCGGCGTTCATGCGGCGGATGACGGCGAGCTGCTGGTAGTCCTTCTCGCCGAAGAAGGCGGCGTCGGCGCGGCTCAGGGCGAAGAGCTTCGCCACCACCGTGCAGACGCCGCGGAAATGGCCCGGCCGCCGCTCGCCGCAGAGCGGTGCCGCCAGAAGGCCTGGCTCGACCCAGGTCTGGAAGCCTGCGGGATAGAGCTCCTCCGGGCCCGCGGGCACGAACACGAAGGTGGCTCCTGCCTCCTCGCACTTCCTCAGGTCTCCTTCCGGGTCGCGCGGGTAGCGGGCCAGGTCCTCCGCCGGGCCGAACTGCGTCGGATTGACGAAGATGGTCACCGCCACCGCCGGGGCGCGCTTCGCCGCGGCCCGGATGAGCGACTGGTGCCCGGCATGGAGGAACCCCATGGTGGGCACCAGCGCAAGCTCGCCGTCGCGACGCGCTTCCTGGCAGGCGCGCCGGAAGTCGTGCGCCGTCGCGACCACGGCGACGGTCATTTCACGCTCGAGTAGAGCTGCAGCACCGGGGCGCCCTTCTCGCCCGAAAAGCTGTGCTCCTCGGCGGGGAAGGTGCCGTGCCTCACCTCGTCGTTGTAGCGGCTGACCGCGTCGCGGATGAGCACGCCCAGGTCGAGATACTTCTTCACGAACCGGGGCGAGAAGTCCGGGTTCATGCCGAGCAGGTCGTAGATCACCAGCACCTGGCCGTCGCAGCCCGCGCCCGCGCCGATGCCGATGACGGGGATGCTCACGCTGCGGGAGATCTCCGCCGAGAGCTCTGCGGGCATCATCTCCAGGATGATCGAGTAGCAGCCGGCGGCTTCCAGCGCCTTCGCGTCCGCCAGCAGCCGCGCCGCCTTCTCCTCGCTGCGGCCCTGAACCACGTAGCCGCCCAGCTTGTGCACCGACTGCGGCGTGAGCCCGATGTGCCCCATCACCGGAACGCCGGCGCGGACGATGCGCGCGATCACCTCGGCGTACTCCGCGCCGCCCTCCAGCTTGACGCTCTCGGCGCCGCCCTCGGCGGCGATGCGGACCGCGTTCTTCACCGCCTCGTCGGCGGAGGCCTGGTAGCTGCCGAAGGGCATGTCGCCGACCAGGTGCGCGCGGGTGACTCCGCGCCTCACCGCGGCGCAGTGATAGACCATCTGGTCCATGGTCACCGGCAGCGTGCTGTCGTGGCCCTGGACCACCATGCCCAAAGAGTCGCCCACCAGGAGCACGTCGGTGCCGGCGCGATCGAGCAGGCGGGCGAAGGAGGCATCGTAGGCCGTGAGCATGGTGATGCGCTCGCCGGCCTGCTTCATCTTGCGCAGAGTGTTGATGGTGACCTTCTTCAAGGTTCACCTCCATTCAGGTTGTGGACCCTCGCCGGTGCGCTTTCCCTGGTAGCCCACCTCGTGAAAGGTTGAGCTCCGGACAGCCCGGCTCGGGGCAGATCTCCAGTGCGCATGTGAGGATAGCACCGCTTGCGGCAAGCGCCAGGGGACCGCTCGCCACACCCTGGAAAACCCGTCGAAAATCCGGTTCCTAGACGCGCGTTCCCAGCGGCTGGTAGTAGTGGGTGCCGTACTTGATGGAGCCCATCGCCCGGATCAGCTCCTCGAAGTCCTCGTCGCTCTCCACGAAGTCGATGTCGCTGGTGTTGATGATCAGGAGCGGCGTCTCTTCGTAGCGGTGGAAGAAGTCGTTGTAGGTCCGCGACAGCTCCGCCAGGTACTCCGCGTCGAACTTGCGCTCGAAATCGCGGCCGCGCTTCTTGATGCGGGCGAGCAGCACCTCGAGGCGCGCCTGCAGGTAGATGACCAGATCCGGCTTCATCACCCGCGGCCCCAGGTGCTCGTAGACGCGCTCGTAGAGCGTGAGCTCGTTGGGGTCGAGGGTGATGCTGGCGAAGATGCGGTCCTTGGCGAAGAGGTAGTCGCTGACCGTCACCTGCGAGAAGAGGTCCTGCTGGAACAATTCCTGTTGTTGCTTGAAGCGGCTGAGCAGGAAGAAGAGCTGCGTCTGGAAGGCGAACTTGTTGCGGTCCTGGTAGAAGCTGGCGAGGAACGGGTTCTCCTCCACCACCTCGAGCACGGTGCGCGCGCCGAACCGTTTCGAGAGCGCGCGGGTGAGCGACGTCTTGCCGACGCCGATGGGCCCTTCGACGGCGATGTACCTGTGGCGAAGCTCCACGCTGTGAGGAAGATCACCACAGAAGGGGCGCGGTTGCAGCATTGACATTTTCCAGCGGATCGGATTTGCCCGCGCATCGCCGCGGACGCATCCTCAGGGGCCCATGAATACGCATCGCATCGACAATCCGTACACCGGCGAGACGGTCGCCGAGCGCCGCTTCCTCGAGGAGCACGAAGTCGAGGGGCTGGTCACGCGCGCGTTCCGGGCGCACAGGGCCTGGTCGCGCACCCCGCTCTCCGAGCGCATCGCCCTCTGCGACCGGTTCTGCGAGGAATTCGGCAAGGACGCCGAGCGCATCGCGCGGGAAGTGACGCAGCAGATGGGCAAGCCGCTGCAGCAGGCGCGGGGCGAGGTGAAGACGGCGCTGCAGCGCGCGCGCACCATGATGTCGCTGGCGCCCGAGGCGCTGCGCGACGAGTCGCTGCCTCCGGTGCCCGGCTTCACGCGCTTCATCCGCCACGAGCCGGTGGGCGTGGTGCTGGACATCAGCGCCTGGAACTATCCGCTCCTGATCACGGTGAACGTGGTCGTTCCCGCGGTGCTCGCGGGGAACGCGGTCCTGATCAAGCACGCCAACCGGACGGCGCTGTGCGGCGACGCTTTCGCGCGCGCGTTCGCCGCCGCAGGCGCGCCGGAGAACCTGGTCACCGCCATCGATGCCACGCACCAGACCTGCGCGAAGATCATCGCCCGGCCGGAGATCGGATACGTGAGCTTCACCGGGTCGGTGCGCGGCGGGCACGAGGTCTACCGCGAAGGCGCCAGGCGCTTCATCGACGTGGGCCTGGAGCTGGGCGGCAAGGACCCGGCCTATGTGGCGCCGGACGCGGACCTCGAGTACGCGATCGCCAACGTGGTGGACGGCGCGTTCTACAACGCCGGCCAGAGCTGCTGCGGCATCGAGCGCGTCTACGTGCACGCCTCGGTCTACGACCGCTTCGTCGAGGGCGCGCTGGCGGAGGTGCGCAAGTACCGGCTCGGCGATCCGCTGGAGGGCGGCACCTCGATGGGACCGATGGCGCAGCCGGACGCGCCGCAGAAGCTGGCGGCGCAGATCGACGAGGCGCGCGCCAAGGGCGGGCGCGTGCTCTGCGGCGGGCGGCCCGTGCACGACGCCGCGGGGCGCGGGCGGTTCTTCGATCCCGCGCTGGTGGCCGACGCGACCCACGCGATGACCGGGCTGATGGTGGAGGAGAGCTTCGGGCCGATCGTCGGCGTGCAGAAGGTGGCGGACGACGACGAGGCGGTGCGGCTGATGAACGACAGCCCCTACGGCCTGACCGCGTCGATCTGGACGCGCGACCAGGAGCGCGCCTTCCGCGTCGGCGGCCAGATCGAGACCGGCACCTTCTACATGAACCGCTGCGACTACCTGGACCCGATGCTGCCGTGGACCGGCGTCAAGGACACCGGCAAGGGCATGTCGCTGTCGCGGTACGGATTTCTGCCGCTGACCCGGCGCAAGTCGTTCCACCTGCGCACCCAGACCTGAGCTCGGGCATCGCACCCGCATGCCACTCGTCCGCATCGCCCTGCGCAAGGGCACGAATCCGGAGTTCCGCCGCGCGGTGTCCGAATCGATCCATCGCGCCCTGGTGGAGGCGATCAAGATCCCCGAGCAGGATCGGTTCCAGGTGCTCACCGAGCACGACGAATCGGGGCTCGTCTACGACCCGTCCTACCTGGGCATCTCCCGCAGCGACGGCGTCATCTTCATCCAGATCACCCTCAGCGCCGGCCGCAGCCTCGACCTTCGCAAGGCGTTGTTCGCGAAGATCGCCGCCAACCTGCGCGAGTCGCCGGGGGTGCGGCCGGAGGACGTGCTCATCAACCTGGTCGAGACGGCCAGGGAGAACTGGTCGTTCGGGAACGGCGCGGCGCAGTACGCGGCCTGAGGGGTGGGCGCGTCCGCACCGGCCACGGCATGCGCCGCTCAGAACGCGCGCTCGACCGCCGCGAACTCCTCCACGCTGAGCGTCTCGCCGCGGCGCTGCGGGTCGATCCCGGCCCTCTCCAGCGCCTCGCGCGCGCCCGGCAGGTTCTTCACCGCGTTCCAGAGCGTCTTGCGGCGCTGCGAGAACGCCGCCTTCACCAGCGCGCGGAAGCGCTGCTCGTCGCGCACCTCGGCGCGCGGGCGCTCGAGCGTCTCCAGCACCAGCGCCGAGCTCTCCACCTCGGGGGGCGGCGTGAACGCGTGCCGCGGGACCGACATGCCGATGGACGCGCCGGCCACCTGCTGCACCAGCACGGAGAGCAGGCCGTAGTCGCGCCCGCCGGGCGGCGCGGCGACGCGCTCCGCCACCTCACGCTGCAGGAGCAGCACCGCCCGCGCCACCGCATCCCGCTGGTCGAGCAGGTGGAAGAGGATGGGCGAGCTGAGGTGATAGGGCAGGTTGCCGCAGAGCACCACCTTCCTTCCCGCGCGGCGCGCCACCTCGCGCAGGTCGAACGTCTTCGCGTCCGCCTCCACCACCTCGACGTCGGGCAACTCCGCGCGCAGCACCGGCGCCAGCTCACGGTCGCGCTCCACCGCGACCACGTGCGCGCCGGTGGCGGCGAGCGCGCGGGTGAGATGGCCGAGCCCCGCGCCCAGCTCCACCGCCCAGTCTTCCGGCCGCAGCCGCGCGAGGCCGGCGAGGCGCTCCAGCACGGCCTCGTCGCCGAGGAAGTTCTGCCCCCATTCCCGCTTCGGACGCAGCCCGTGCCGGCGGAGCAGCTCGCCGGGCTTCACAGCTTCCAGCCCGGGTCTGCCGACATCTCCAGTCCGTCGCGCTGGCCCGCGAGCAGCCGGTGTGCGCCGGCCATCGCGATCATCGCGCCGTTGTCGGTGCACAGCCTCGGCGGCGGCAGGAAGAGCGAGATGCCCTCCTCCGCGCAGCGCTCCCGGGCGAGCGCGCGCAGCCGCGAGTTCGCCGCCACCCCGCCGCAGATCACCAGGGCGGGCATGTGCGCATGCCGCGCCGCACGCACCGCGCGCAGAATCAACGCGTCGCAGACCGCCTCCTGGAACGAGGCGCAGAGATCCGCGAGCGCCTGCCCCTGCGGCGCGCCATGCTCGCGGACGTGGTTGAGCACCGCCGTCTTGAGGCCGCTGAAGGAGAAGTCGAAGGCGGCTCGCGGCCGGCGCGACAGGCCGCGGGGAAAATCGATGGCGCGCGGATTTCCCGAGCGCGCCAGGCGATCGACGTGCGCGCCGCCCGGGTAGGGCAGCCCGAGAAGCTTCGCCACCTTGTCGAACGCTTCCCCCGCGGCATCGTCGAGCGTGTGCCCGAGGGCGAGATACCGTCCGAGCGCGCGCACCTCGTAGATCGAAGTGTGGCCGCCCGAGACCACCAGGGCCAGCCAGGGCGGCGCCGGCGCGGGCTCCGCGAGCAGGACCGCGAGCAGGTGCCCCTCGAGGTGGTTCACGCCGATCAGCGGCACGCCCGTCGCCGCACAGAGAGACTTGCCGATCTGCACGCCCACCAGGAGCGCGCCCACCAGCCCCGGGCCGCGCGTGACCGCCAGGCCTGCGAGGTCGCGCAGCTCGCAGTCCGCCTTGCGCAGCGCCTCGTCCATCACCGGCAGCACGCGCTGCAGGTGATCGCGCGAGGCCAGCTCCGGCACCACGCCGCCCCACTTCTCGTGCACGTCGGCCTGCGTGTGGACCACGTCGGAGAGCACGCGGCCGTGCAGGCCGTCGGAGGCGTCCACCACCGCCGCGGCCGTCTCGTCGCAGCTCGTTTCCAGCCCGAGAAAGCGCATCGCCGCGCGGGATTTAACGCGATCGGCCCAGGTTGGCGAGCACCTGCCGGAACCCGCGTCTCAGCCGGCGCCCGAGCCCGCCCTCCGGCGGGACCTCCGGCGGAGGAGTGGTAGCCGCGACCGGCGCGATGGCGGGCGCGATCTCCGCCACAGGCTCGATGCCGCTCGCGAGCGGGGCCTCCGGCAAAAGCTCCGAGACCCGCGAGAGCGTCGCGTCGGGGGCAAAGCGCCTGGCCGCGTCGCCTCCGGCAGCCGAGAGGCGGCGCCGGTCGCCCAGCTCCTCCGGCGCGCTGCGCGGCGGCAGCTCGATCACGTGGTGCAGGCGCAAGGGAGCGCCGGAGCGGATGGTGGCGCGGGCCTGCTGCGCCTCGCGCTGCAGCCGCTCGCGGCGCAGCCCGCGCACCGGGGGGAAGCGGACCATCCGCGGCTCGGAGGGGGCGTGCACCACCTCCTCCGCATCCGCCGCTTGCTGCGCCAGCGCGAGCGCCTCGTCCTCGACGGGCGGCTGCGGCGGCAGGCTGCGCGGCGGCGGCGCAGAGAGCCACTTCTCCAGCGAAGGCCGGGGCATGCCGGCGGGCTTCGCCTGCGGCTCGCCGGCGCGGAGGATGCCGTCGCCCATCAGCCGCTCCACCACCCGCAGCGTGCTGAGATCGTCCACCGGCGAGAGGTCGAGCGCCTCGCGCAGCGTCCTCTTGCCGTCGAAGTTGCGCAGGACGCCGTTCACCTCGTCCGGCAGCTCGGCCAGGTGCGCCGCGAGCTGCTCCAGATCGACCGCCAGCCGTGCCGTCATCGGCAGGCTCTCGGCGGCGCGCCCGAGCTCGTCCACGCGGCGCATCGCTTCCATCAGGACGCCCTGCGTGCCGCCCTCGATGCGAGGCTCGCGCGAGAAGGGGGCGAACTCCACGCGGAACTCGCCGCTCTCCCAGGTCATCAGCCGCCAGAAGGCGGCCTCGCCCTCCAGCGTCCCCAGCTCCGCGTCGAT
>DASSQZ010000025.1:0-11992 GCA_035702105.1 Myxococcales bacterium
GGCGTAGTCCTCGAGCAGCACCGCGAACTCGTCCCCGCCGAGGCGCGCCACCGTGTCGCCGGGCCGCGCCTGGGCGCGCAGCCTCTTCGCCACCTGCACCAGCAGCCCGTCGCCGCGGGTGTGCCCGAGGCTGTCGTTGACTGTCTTGAAGCGGTCCAGGTCGAGGAAGAGCACGGCGAAGCGGTAGTCCTCGCGCCGCTGCGAGAACGCCATCGCCTGGCTGAGGCGGTCGAGGAAGAGCGAGCGGTTGGGCAGCCCGGTGAGCCCGTCGTGGAGGGCGTCGTGGAGCAGCTTCTCCTCGGCGAATTTGCGGTCGGTGATGTCGGTCTGCGATCCCGCCAGCCGGTACGCCTTGCCGCTCGCGTCGCGGACCGCCGCGCCCCGCACCAGCATCCAGCGCCAGCTCCCGTCCACGTGGCGCAGGCGCAGCTCGGTCTCGAGGTTCGGCGTGCGCCCTTCCAGGTGCTGCCCCAGATCGCTGCGCAGGCGGGCGCGGTCGTCGGGGTGCACCCGGTCGAACCACTCGTCCGGCGCGGCGCCGATCTCGCCGTCGTCCATGCCCAGCTGCGCTTTCCATCGCGGGGAGAAGAAGATGCGGTTCTTGCGCAGGTCCCAGTCCCAGAGCCCGTCGTTGCTGCCCTGCGCGGCGAGCGCGTACCGCTCCTCGCTCTCGCGCAGGGCCTGCGCGGTCTTCTGCCGCTCGGTCACGTCGCGGGCGATTCCCTGAACGCCCACCGGCATGTGGCCGCGGTGGACCAGGCGGCTCTTCAGCTCCAGCGGCACGCGGCGCCCGTCGCGGGTGACCACCTCCACCTCGAAGGTCTGCATGTCGCCGGTCAGGTTCTTTTCCAGCGTGGGGCGATACTCCGGGGCCACCAGGTCCCAGATGCGCATCCGCAGCACCTCGTCGCGCGAGTAGCCGGTGATGCGCTCGCAGGCGCGATTCACCCAGGTGAACCGGCCATCGAGGTCGTGCGCGTAGACGATGTCGCTGGCGTTTTCCACCAGCTCACGGCAGGTCGTGTCCTCCACCAATGATCAATGGTAGCGACCTGGATGCGCGCTGGAAAGGAAAGGATGGTAGAGAGCGCTGAAAGTGAACCCCCCTCGCCTTTGGGGGCAGCGGTCCCCCGCCTGCCCGGAGGGCGGGACCTTCGGCCCCACGGAGAACGCCTCGGATGTTGAAGGAGTGGCTCAGCTTCAGCCTCCTCTCGCTCTCCGCCATCTTCTTCGTGGTGGACCCGATGGGCGTGATCCCGGTCTTCATCGCCATGACGCGCAACGACACGCCCGACAAGCGGCGGGCGATGGCGCGGCGCGCGTCGATCACGGCATTCTTCATCCTCACCACCTTCGCCGTGGCCGGAACGCTCATCTTCAAGGTCTTCGGCGTGACGCTGGGCGCCTTCAAGGTTGCGGGCGGCGTGCTGCTCCTGCTCACCTCCATCGAGATGCTCCGCGCCGAGCAGCAGCGCACCCGCATGACGCCGGAGGAGGAGCAGGAAGGAGCGGAGAAGGAGGACGTGGCCATCTTTCCCCTCGCCATTCCCCTGCTCGCGGGGCCCGGCTCCATCGCCACCGTCACGGCCCTGATGGGCCGCGCCGGGCGCATCCTCTTCGCGGTGCCGGTGGTGCTCTCCATCGCGGTCACCTGCGCCGCCAGCTACGCCATGCTGGTTGCCGCCGAGCGCATCGCCCGCGTGCTCGGCGTCACCGGCCTCTCGGTCATGAACCGCGTCATCGGCCTGATCATCGGCGCCATCGCCGTGCAGTTCATGTTCGACGGCCTGCGCGACACCTTCCCGGGGCTGAGCGGGTGAGGCGCGCGGTCCTTGCGCTGCTGTGCTGCGGCTGCGCGCTGCCGGTGGTGAGCGCCGGCACCTTCCTGCCCGCGGGGGATCTGCAGCCCGGCCAGTTCCACGCCAGCGTCTCCATGGAGGCGGGAAGGGTGCTGGCTGGCCCCGCCGACGTGCGCGACCTCCCGGCGACGCCGCCGGAGGCGCAGCAGTACGACGTCTCCACCTGGGTGGCCTCGGACGTGTCGCTCCGCTACCAGGCCGGCAGGTACCTGGCGCTCGAGGGACAGCTCAAGCTCACCAACCCCATCGTGCCCTTCACCCCGGCGCTGGTGGGCGGCGCCATCGGCGCCCGCCTGCGGCTCTACGCGAGGCCCGAGGGGGGAGGCCTCGCGGTGGAACTGGGCGCGCGCGCCGTGGGGGTGAGCGTGCAGCAGCGCATCGAGCGCACCGCCAACGGCCGCCTCCCGCAGATCGACACCTGGGACTACCGCGCGCTCGGCCTGGAGGTGCCGCTGGTCGTGACCTACCGGGTCAACCCGCTCTTCGCCATCACGGCCTCGCCCTTCGTGCGCGCGTACTGGATCCGCGCCTTTCACACCATCGTCGTGGGCGTCTCGGAGTCGTCGCAGGCTGCGCTGCAGTGGTCGCCGGTGCTCTCGGGCGGCCTGGGCGCCGCGGCGGCGTTCGATCTCGGGCCGGTGGAGCTGTCGCCCGGCGTCGCGGTGGAGCTGGTCACCAAGCCCGGCCCCAACGCCGTCACCCACGTCATCTTCGAGCCCGGAGTCTCGGTGGGGACGCGCTTTTGACCTGGGTCGCCACCGCCGTCGAGTACGTGCTCTTCTGGCTCCTCTGGCCGTTCCTGCTCCTGCACCCGCGCGTGCGCCAGGGCGTCCGCCTGCGCCTGGGCCTCTACGGCGGAGTGGCGATGCCGCCGCCCGGCCCGCGGGTCTGGCTGCACGGCGCCTCCGCCGGCGACGTGCTCGGCCTCGTGCCCATCGTGCGCGAGCTGAAGGCGCTGCGGCCGGAGGTCCGGGTCATCGTCTCCTCCATCACCGACTCGGGAGCGTCGATGGCGCGGCAGCGCCTGATCGCGCACGGCCTCGCCGACGTGGTGACCTTTCTTCCCTACGATCTCCCGGGCGCGTGCAGGCGCGCGCTCGAGGCGCTGCGCCCCGACGTGCTGGTGCTCGAATACACCGAGCTCTGGCCCCAGCTGGTGGACCGGGCCGCGCGCACCGGCGTCAAGCTCGCGCTCACCAACGGCCGGCTGCGCCCGCGCAACGTGCCGCGCTATCGCCTGCTCTTCCGCCTGGCGGGCAACCTCCTCCAGGCCTTCGACGTGCTGATGATGCGCGCCGAGGACGAGGCGGAGCGGGCGCTCCTGCTCGGCGCTCCGCGGGACCGGGTGCACGTCACCGGCAACACCAAGTTCGACGCGCTGGCGGTGAGCGTTCCCGCGGGCGAGGACGCGGCGCTGCGCCAGGCGCTCTCGCTCTCGGGCGAGCGGCTCTGGGTGTGCGGCTCCACCCACGAGGGAGAAGAGGCGGGCCTCCTGCGCGTGTTTGCGCTCTTGCGCCGCGACCACCCCGACCTGCGCCTGCTCCTCGCGCCGCGCTACATCGAGCGCGCCGAGCGCGTGCTTTCGCTGGCCAGGTCCATGGGACTGGGAACGCGGCTGCGCTCCGAGCGCGGCGGGCCGGAGCCCGTCATCGTGCTCGACACCATCGGCGAGCTGGTGCGCGCCTACCAGCTCGCCACGGTGGTGTTCGTGGGCGGCAGCTTCGGCAGGCGAGGCGGGCAGAACATCCTCGAGCCGGCGGCGTGCGGCAAGCCGGTGCTGTTCGGGCCGCGGATGGAGAACTTCCAGGACAGCGTGCAGGTGCTGGTGGGGCGGGGCGGACTGCAGGTCAAGGACCCGGTCGCGCTCTTGCGGCTGTTGCGCGACCTTCTGGCCAGGCCGGACGAGCTGCGCAAGCTGGGCGAGCTTGCCCGGGAGGCGGTGTCGTCGGTCCGCGGCGCCTCCGCCCGCGACGCGCAGCTCATCGCGGAGCTGATCCCGTGAGGTCCTGGTGGGAGCACGAGCCGCCTCGGTGGTCGATCCTGCTCGCTCCCGCCGCCGCGGCGTGGGGGGTGGGCACGGCGCTGCACCGGCAGGTGGCGAGGCCGGTGAAGGCGGCGGTGCCGGTGATCTCGGTGGGAAACCTCACCGTGGGCGGCGCGGGGAAGACGCCGGTGGTGCTGGAGCTGGCGGCACGGCTCCTGCGCCGCGGCCGCAAGCCCGCCGTCCTGAGCCGCGGCTACGGGCGCCGCTCGCGCCGCGACCTTCGCGCGACGGCCGATGCGCGCGCGGAGGACGTGGGCGACGAGCCCCTCCTGATGGCGCGGCGCGGGCTGCCCGTCTGGGTGGGGCGCAGGCGAGCCGCGCTGGCGCCGCGGGCGGTGGAGCAGGGGGCCGACGTGCTGCTCCTCGACGACGGCCTGCAGCACCACGCGCTGGCGCGCGACCTCGACGTGGTCGTCGCCGACGCCTCGAACCTCTTCGGCAACGGCGCGCTCCTCCCGCGCGGACCGCTTCGCGAGCTGCCCTCGGCGCTCGGGCGGGTGCAGAACGGCCTGGTCTGGCTCACGCGCTGCGACCTTCCGCGCGATCCCCGGGCCGGGGCGCTGCGCGGATTTCCCCTGGTGGAGAGCGCGTACCAGGCGCGCGCCGACCTCCGCGGCAGGCGCGCGTTCCTCTTCGCCGGCATCGCGCGGCCCGACAGCTTCGTCGAGACCGTGCGCGGGCTGGGCGCGCAGATCGCGGGCACGCGCTGGTTCCGCGATCACCACTTCTTCTCCGCCCGCGAGCTGGCGCAGTTGCGCGCGCAGGCGGCAGGAGCGGCGCTGGTCACGACGGAGAAGGATCTGGCGCGCATCGGACAGCCGCAGGGCATCGTGGCGGTCCCGGTGGAGCTGCGCATCCTGCGCGGCGAGGATGCGCTGGAGCGCGCGCTGGGAGCGATCCTTTGAGGCCGCTGCTGCTGCGCTTCGGCGAGCTCCTCGGAGCGCTCGCGTGGCTGCTGGGCATCCGCCGCGCGGTGGCGCTGGAAGGACTGCGCCGGGCCTTTCCCGCGTTGCCGGAGGCGGACCTTCGCGCGCTGGGCAGGGCCTCGTACCGGCAGCTCGGGCGCAGCCTGGGCGAGATCCTCGCGCCCTTGCGCGGCGCCGAGATGGAACGGAACGTGCGCTTCGAAGGCTGGGACGTGTTCGAGGCCGCGCGGGCGAAGGGCCGCGGCGTGGTCTGCGCGGTGGCGCACTTCGGGAACTTCGAGCTCCTCGCGCGCGCGGTGCCGGGACGCGGCGTCAAGCTCTCCGTCATCGTGCGGAACCTGGGAGACGCGTTCGGCCGCTGGGTGCTCGATCGCCGGACATTGACGGGAGTGACCAACCTGCCGGATCGGGGCTCGTCCGGCGCGGCGCTGGCGGCGCTGCGGCGGGGAGAGGTGCTGGCGGTCGCGGTGGACCAGAACATGCGGCCGAGCCGCGGGATCTTCGTCGACTTCTTCGGCGACAAGGCGTGCACCACGCCGGCTGCGGCCGTGTTCTCCCTGCGCGCCGGCGCGCCGCTCATCGCCGCGTTCCCGGTGCGCCAGGCCGACGGATCGCACGTGGTCCACATTCGCGGCCCCTTCTCGACGCAGGGCTCGGGGCACGCCGCGGTGGAGGACCTCACGCAGCAGATCACCCGCGCCCTGGAGGAGGAGATCCGGGCGCGGCCCGATCACTGGTTCTGGGTGCACCGGCGGTGGAAGACGCGGCCGCCCGCGGGCTGAGGAAGCGGGTTTCGGCTCCGGATTGGGTTAATTTCAGGGTCGCCTTGCTGGAGAGGACACGGATGAACCAGGACCTGCAGCAGCTTCTCGCGCGCTTTCCCAGGGCCCGCGTGGCGGTGCTGGGCGATCTCGTGGCGGACGAGTTCGTCTACGGGGAGACCGAGCGGATCAGCCGCGAGGCGCCGGTCCTGATCGTGCGCTACGAGTCGGCGGAGCTGAAGCCCGGCTGCGGGGCCAACGCGATCATGAACCTCTGCGCCCTGGGCGCGCGGGTGCAGGCGGTGGGGCTGCTCGGCAGCGACGAGATCGGTCGGCGGCTGCGCGCGCTGTTGCGCGAGGCGGGCGCGGGCGACTCCGGCGTCTTCTCGGTGGACGGCCCCACCTCCACCAAGACGCGCGTCCTCGCCGGCGGCAAGAACACCCGCCGCCAGCAGATGCTGCGCATCGACCGCGACGGCCCGCCCCCGCCTTCTCCGGCGCTGGCGCAGAAGCTGATCCGCGCGCTGGCGCAGGCGGCCGCCAGGGCGGACGCCATCCTCGTCTCCGACTACGGACTGGGCCTGCTCTCGCCTGCCCTGGTGGACGCCGTCCGCTCGCTGGCGGCGCAGGGCAAGACCGTCTGCGTGGACGCGCGCTACGGGCTCGGCAAGTATCGCGGCGTGACCGTGGCCAAGCCCAACGAGGTGGAGCTGGAGCAGGCGGTGGGGCATCCCATCGGCGACGATCCGGTGGCGCTGGAAGAGGCGGGCCGCGAGCTGCTCAAGTCGCTGCGCCTGCAGTCGCTGCTGGTGACCCGGGGCCGCAGCGGCATGGCGCTCCTGCGCCCCGGAGAGCCCACCGCGCTGGTTCCGGTGCACGGTTCCGCCGACGCGGTGGACGTGACCGGCGCGGGCGACACGGTGATGGCGGCGAACACCGTCGCCCTCGCGGCCGGGGCCGATCCCGTCCAGGCCATGCGCATCGCCAACGTGGCGGGCGCGCTCAAGGTGCAGAAGACGGGCACCGTGCCGGTCCCGGCGGCCGAGCTGCGGGCGGAGCTCGGCCGCGCGGAGGTGGCGCAGCCCACCGTCCTGTCGCAGGCGCGCGCCGCATCGAGGGGGCGCAGGTGATCGTCTCGCTCCAGGAAGCAGCGGCCGAGCGCGAACGGGCGCGCGAGCGCGGCCAGCTCGTCGCGGTGGCGAACGGCGCCTTCGATCTGCTCCACGTCGGCCACGTGCGCTACCTGCAGGGCGCAAGGCAGGCCGTGCCCGGCGGGCTCCTCGTCGTCGGCGTGAACAGCGACGCGTCCGTGCGCGCGTCCAAGGGACCGCGCCGGCCGCTCCTGCCGGCCAGCGAGCGGGCCGAGCTGGTGGACGCGGTCAAGGGGGTGGACCTGGTGGTGCTCTTCGACGAGCAGACGGCGGAGGCGCTGCTCTCGGCGCTGAAGCCCGACCTGCACGTCAAGGGCACCGACTACACGCCCGAGAGCGTGCCGGAGCGCGCGCTGGTGGCGAGCTGGGGCGGCCGGACGGTCATCGCCGGCGATCCCAAGGACCACTCGACCACGGCGCTGGTCGCCAGGCTCAAGTCGCTCCTGTGACGCGGCTCACCGCCACCGTCATCGCCCAGGACGAGGAGCGGGACCTGCCCGCCTGCATCGAATCGGTGCGCGGCTTCTGCGACGAGATCCTGGTGGTGGACGGGGGCTCGCGCGATCGCACCCGCGAGGTGGCGGCGGCCGCCGGCGCGCGGGTGGTGGAGCGGCCCTTCGACGACTTCGCGCGCCAGCACGAGTTCGCCCGGACGGAGGCGCGGGGCGAATGGATCCTCTCCATCGACGCGGACGAGCGCGCTTCCCCGGAGCTGCGCGCGGCCTCCATCGGCGAAGCCGCCGCCTATGCGCTGCCCTTCAAGAACCACTTCCGCGGCATCTGGCTTCGCCACGGCGGCTTCTGGCCCGACCGGCACGTGCGCCTCTTCCGCCGCGACGCGTGCAGCTACGACCCGCTCCGTCCCGTCCACGAGAAGCTCATCGTCCGCGGCCCCACCGCCCGCCTCGACGCGCCCATTCTCCATTACACCTATGATTCCCTCGGCGATTGCCTGCGCAAGATGGACCGCTACGCCGAACAGGCAGCGCGCATGCTCCACGCCCGGGGCGCGCGGGCGGGCGCGTGGGAGGTGGCCCTGCGGCCGCTCTGGCGGTTCCTGCGCGGCTACTTCCTCCGCGCCGGCTTCCTCGACGGCGCGCCCGGCGCGGCCATGGCCTGGGCGCGCTCGTACGAGGCCTTCCACCGCTATGCGCGCCTCTGGGAGCTGTCGCGCCATCCGTGATAGGAGACGGCCATGCCCATCGCGCCGGAGCTCAAGGAGATTCTCGCCTGCCCCAAGTGCAAGGGCGAGCTGGAATTCCGCGAGGACCAGCAGCAGATCGTCTGCAAGGCGTGCAAGCTCGTCTACCGGATCGAGGACGACATCCCGGTCATGCTCATCGACGAAGCCAGGCCGCTGCAGACGTGACGCTCGCAGATCGCCTCGCCGCCCACCCCCCCGCGCGGGCGCTCGTGATCCAGACCGCCTTCCTCGGCGACACCGTCTTCACCTCCGCGCTGGTGGGCGCCCTTCGCGGGCGATGGCCGGCGGCGGAGATCGACCTCTGCGTCGCGCCGCGGGCGCAGGACATCGCGCGGGCCATTCCCGGCGTTTCGCAGGTGCACGTCTTCGACAAGCGCGGCGCCGACCGCGGCCTCGGCGGGCTGCGCCGGGTGGCGGCGCGCCTGGCCACCCGGCAATATCCGCTGGCGGTGCTGCCGCATCGCTCGCTGCGCACCGCGCTGCTGGCCTGGCTCGCGGGCATTCCCGAGCGGGTGGGGTTCGCCGGCGGCGCGGGCTCGCTGCTCTACACGTCTCGGGTGCCGACGCCGCACGACGCGTTCCTGCTCCAGGAAGCGGACCTCGCCCGCGCGCTCGGCGCGGAGCCCGCGCCCATGCAGCTCGCGCCGCGGCGGGAATGGCTCGCGGCGGCAGAATCGGCCCTCGGCGAAGGCGCGCACGAACGGCTCGCCGCGGTCTGCCTGGGCTCCGAGTGGGCTACCAAGATCTGGCCCACCCCTCACGTTTCCGAGCTCGTCCACCGGCTCGGCGAATCCGGCTTCCGCCCCGTGCTCCTGGGCGGTCCGCGGGAGCGCGCGCTGGCGAAGGAGATCGGCGCCGCCGGCGGCTGCATCGACACCACCGGCAACCCGGTGGGCGAGGCGCTCGCCATCCTCTCGCTCTCGTCACTGGCGGTGGGCGGCGACACCGGCCTCACCCACGCCGCGCGCGCCCTCGGCATCCCCACCGTGGCGCTGTTCGGCCCCACCGCCCCCGGCGTGCACCTCTTCGGTCCCCGCGAGCGCGCCGTCACGCTGGACCTGCCCTGCTCCCCCTGCAGCGCCCACGGCTCGCGGCACTGCCCGCTCGGACACCACCGCTGCCTGCGCGACCTCGACGTGGAGCAGGTGGCTGCCGCCTGCGAGGAAGTGCTGGCGTGACCGATCCGCGGCTGGACCCGCCGCCGGGGCTCGCGGCGCGGCTCCTGGTCCGCGCGGCGCAGGCGCTTCTTCCGCTCCCGCAGGAGCCGCCGTCCGCCATCGGCAGCGTTCTCGTGGTCCGCAGCGACGACCGCGTCGGCAACGCCCTGCTCACCATTCCGCTGGTGCGGGCGCTGCAGAAGGCGCTTCCGGGCGCGCAGGTGGACCTGCTGCTGGCGGCCCGGCGCGCCCAGGTCGCGGAAGGACTGCCGAACCTGCGCGTGCGCCGCTTCGACAAGCGCGCCCCGCCTTTGCGGCAGTGGCGCTTCCTGCGCGGGCTGCGCGGCCGCTACGACGTGGTCATCGACGCCGCGCACTGGCACGCGTTCTCGCTCACCTCCGCGCTGCTCTCGCGCTGGGCCGCGCGCGGCTGGGTGGTGGGGGCCGACCGGGGACCGGCGGCGCACGCCTACAGCGCCGCCGTGCCGCTGCCCGCGCCGGGAACGCCGGACGTCCTCGCCAAGCTGGAGCTGGCCCGGCCCCTCGGGCTCTCGCTCGCCGCGCAGCCGCTGGAGACGGCGCTGGGCCGCGGCCCTTCGCCGGTGCCGGGCCCCTTCGCCGCGCTCAATCCGGGGGCGCGCAAGGACGACCATCGCTGGCCCGCCCGGCGCTTCGGGCAGCTCGCGCGCGGCCTGCGGGATGCCCGCGGGCTGCGCACGGTGGTCTTCTGGGGACCCGGGGAGGCGCCGCTGGCCCGCGAGGTGGCCGCCGCCTCGGCGGGCGCCGCGGAGGTTGCCCCGCCGACCGGCCTCGAAGAGCTGGCCGCCGCGTTCCGGGCCGCGGCGCTGGTGGTCACGAACGACACCGGGCCCATGCACCTGGCCGTGGCCTGCGGCGCGCCAGTGGTTGCCGTCTTCCTCGCGGAATCGGGGCTGCGCTGGGCGCACCCCGGCCCCCGCTTCGAGGCGGTGGTGGCGCCGGCGGACGAGGGGCCGCTCCTCTCCGCGTCGCTGCGGCTCCTTGACAGGGTCACAGGCGCGGCGGAACCTGCGCCCACTTCGGAGGGCGTTTGATCCGCTCGATGACGGGGTTCGGCGCTGGACGCGGCGAGGCTTCTGGCGAGACCATCGCCGTGGAGCTGCGCGCGGTGAACGGCAAGTTCTGCGAGGTGAAGGCGCGGCTGCCGCGCGAGCTGCTGGCGCTGGAGCCCGAGCTCACCAGGGCGGTCAAGGCGCGCACCAGCCGCGGCGTCATCGACGTGTTCGTGCGGCGCGAAGGCGCCGGCGCCCGCGGCGGGCTGCCTCGCGCCGACCTGGCGCTGGCCTCCGCCTATGCCAAGGCCTTCCGCGAGATCAAGGACGGCCTCGGGCTCTCGGGAGAGATCGGCGTGCGCGACGTGGCGCTGATGGAAGGCGTGCTCTCGCTCGGGGACACCGCTCCCGACGCCGCCGCCGCAGCCGCCGCGCTCCAGCAGGCGCTGGCCCTGGCGCTCGACTCGCTCGAGCAGATGCGCCTGCGCGAGGGCGAGGCGCTGGCGCGGGATCTGCTGGCGCGGCTCCAGACCATCGAGCAGGGCGCCGCCGAGGTGGCGCGCCTCGCGCCGCTTCAAGTGCAGGCGGTGCGCGAGCGGCTCTCCGCGCGCATCGTCGAGCTGAGCCGGGGCGTGGCGCTCGACCCCGCGCGCCTCGCGCAGGAGGTGGCGCTGTTCGCCGACCGCACCGACGTGGCCGAGGAGCTCACCCGCCTGGCGAGCCACGTCGCCCAGGCCCGTGCGCTGGTGGCATCCGACGCGCCTGCCGGCCGCAAGCTCGAGTTCCTGGTCCAGGAGGTGAATCGCGAGATCAACACCATCGGCTCGAAGTCGCAGCACGCGGCCATTGCCGCCCAGGTGGTCGAGCTGAAGGCGGAGCTGGAGCGGGTGCGCGAGCAGGTGCAGAACGTCGAATGACGCCGCTCCTGCTCATCCTCAGCGCGCCCTCGGGCGCCGGCAAGACCACCCTGGCCCGGCGAGTGGTGGCGGCGCACCCCGGCGCCGTCTTTTCGGTGAGCTACACCACCCGGCCGCCGCGCGGAGCCGAGAAGGACGGCGTCGAGTATCACTTCGTCTCCGAGGACCGGTTCCAGGAGATGATCGCGGCGCACGCGTTCCTCGAGTGGGCCCGCGTGCACGGGCACCATTACGCCACCGCGCGCAGCGTGCTCGCCTCGGGCGCGCCGCTGATCGTCTTCGACATCGACGTGCAGGGCGGCGAGAGCATCAAGAAGCAGCACCCCGAGGCGGTGCGCGCGCTGGTGCTGCCGCCCTCCCTCGCCGAGCTCGAGCGCAGGCTTCGCGCCCGCTCCACCGAGGACGACGCCGCCATCGCCAGGCGGCTGCACGCCGCGCGCAAGGAGATCCGCTTCGCGCTCGAGGTCGGCTACGAATACCAGGTCGTGAACGACGATCTGGGGCGCGCCTGCGCCGACCTGGAAGCCATCGTGCGCGCGGAGGGCTGCAGGACAGGGAGGCGGCCGCTCGCCGCCGACTTCGGCGCGCCCTAACCCTCCGTGTTGACACGCACAATCGCGACCTGCTACACCCCGCGGCCCCGCAGCCGGGTGCGTCGAAGAAGCGCGGAGAAAGCCGCTTGACAGGGCACTTCCGCGGAGGTACACAGCGCCCCCCTTTCACGAGGGAGGACAACGGGACGGCGCAGCCGCACGCGCTGGGAAGTTGCGTTGTCCGCGACGGGTTGTAGAAGGGCAGTCCGCAGTCGGTCGTCCGCGGTGGGAGCAGTGGCGTTCGGTCCTTGAAAACTGGATAGCAGGTCCACGAAAGAGATTGCGGAACCGCAATGCTTTGAGTGAATTGAAGTGACGTCAGCCCAGGAGCTGACGCTCCGATGGAATT
>DASSQZ010000026.1:0-7374 GCA_035702105.1 Myxococcales bacterium
AGGCACGCCTGCACCCGCATGCTGCCGTCGGCGCGGCGGATCATCCAGCGCCCGTGCATGCCTTCGAGGCCCTTGCGGATGGCGGGATGGGTCAGCCCGTGCCCGAGGCTGTGCAGCGCCATCAGCGAATAGACCCAGGGCGGCTGGATGCCGCCCCAGCTTCCGTCCGCCTCCTGGTGCGAGAGGATCCAGCGCTCCGCCTCCGCCCGCGCCCGCTCGCGCAGCGGATGGACGGGAAGCTTCTCGTACGCGCGGAGCGCCCGGTCCACGCCGCGGAAGAAACGGTCGATGGCGTCGCGCGGCGGCGGCGCGTCGCCCAGCCGCAGCTCGTCGAGGCGCGCATGATCGGGGATGGAGCGCACCGGCCGGTCGTTCATCAGGAGCAGGAGCGGCACGATGGTGCCGCGCGCCCAGGAGGAGAAGCTGTAGATGTTGAGCGGGGCCGAGCGGGGCAGGAGCATCAACTCGGGCGGCATGATCGGCAGCTCCTGCCAGGGGAACTGCCCGAAGAGCGCCAGCCAGATGCGGGTGAAGGTGCGCGCCCTGCAGAGGCCGCCGCGCGAGAGGATGAAGGCGCGGGCGCGGGCCATGTGCGGAGCGTCGGCCGCGTCGCCCGCCAGCTTGAGCGCGAAGTAGCACTCGATGCTGGTCGACAGGTCGCCCGGCGCGCCGTGGTAGAGCGCCCAGCTTCCGTCGTCGCGCTGGTAGCCGCGGATGTCCATGGCGATGCCGCGCCAGACGGCGTCGTCGCGCGCCCCGAGGAAGTGGGTGAGGAGCAGGTACTCGGCGTCCATGGTGGCGTTGGACTCCAGCTCCGCCCACCAGTAGCCGTCGGCGTGCTCCTCGCGGAAGAACCAGCCCTGCGCGCGCTCGACGGCGAGATCGAGCGCCTGCGCCGCCAGCGCGTGGGAGGGAACGCTCACGAGGCCCTCCGCGCGGCGCGCGAGCGGACGTAGCCCACCGCCTTGACCAGGGCCTCGCGCACGGGAGTCTGCGGCATGCCCAGCTCGCGGACCGCGCGCGAGCAGTCGGCGAACATGATCTCGCGCGAGGTGCGCACGCCCTCCAGCGGCACCCGCGGGGTGCGGCCGAGCAGCATGCCCTCGACGAATGCGTCGGCGTGGGCGAGCGCCAGGGCCACCCCGTGCGGCAACCGGATGCGCGGCGCGCTGCGCCCGGCGATGGCGGCCAGCTCCCCGAGCAGCTCGCGCATGGTCAGGTTTGCGTTTCCCAGCAGGTACCGCTCGCCGCGCGCTCCGCGGTCGAAGGCGAGCAGGTGCCCCTCCGCCACGTCGTCCACGTCCACCACGTTCATCCCGGTGTCCACGTATGCCGGCATCCGCCCCTCGAGGAAGTCGAGGATGAGCTGCCCCGTGGGCGTGGGCTTCACGTCGCCCTCGCCCACCGGAAAGGTGGGGTTCACGATCACCGCGTCGAGGCCGCGCTGCGCCTCTTCGCGCACCAGCGCCTCCGCCTCCCACTTGCTCTTCTTGTAGGGACCGGGCGGAGGCCCGAGCGGCGCGTCGGATTCGTTGGCGGGGCGCCCGTCGCGCATGCCGCCGATGGTGGCGATGCTGGAGGTGTAGACCACGCGGGCAACGCCTTCGGAGCGCGCGGCGCCGAGGACGTTGCGGGTGCCGCCCACGTTGGCGGCCAGCACCTCGCTCGGCCGGGCGGCGAAGGAATAGAGGGCGCCGACGTGGAAGATGGCGTCGCAGCCGCGGGCTGCCGCCCGGACCGCCTCGGCATCGCGCAGGTCGCCGCGGACGATCTCGAGGCCGCCGGGATCGGGAACGTTGGGCTCGCTCCCGGGCCGCAGGAACACGCGGATGTGCGCTCCGCGCCGCTGCAGGGCGCGGGTCACCGCGCCGCCGATGAATCCCCCCGCCCCGGTTACGAGCGCGTTCACGGCAGGGCCGCTCCGAGGGCTTTCAGCGCGCTGGAGAGCGACGCCGAGGCTGCGCGCTCCGCGAGGGCGAGCTTCACCAGTTGCAGCACCGCGGAAGGACCGTGCAGGGCATGGCGCAGCGCGGGCCGGAGGAAGCCCGCCTGCGCCTCGCGGGCAAAGGGCGGCAGCGAGGTGCGCGCGTCGTCCACGATGGCCCGGACCACCAGCCATGGCACTCCGGCCTCGGCCGCCGCCCGCGCGACCTGCGCCGACTCCAGATCGACCGCCAGGGCGCCACCGGCGCCGAGGGCGCGCTTCTCCTCCGGCGTGGCGAGGACGCGATCCGCGCAGGCGATCTCGCCGCGCGCAGCCTGCGCGAGGGCGCGCGACGCCGGCAGCTCCGGCGCCTGCAGCCGCTCTCCGTCGGGAGCGCGAACCGCGGTGGCCACCAGCAGATCTCCCGCGCGCAGCGACGGCGAGAGCGCTCCCGCGAAACCGCAGCTCACCACCAGCGCCGGGTGCTCCGCCCGAAGCGCCGCGCGCGCATCGCCGCCCACCCCGACGGCAACCGCGGCCACTTCCCGCCCCGAGATGCGGCCTCGCGCGAGCCCGGCGCGGGGCCGGCCGCCCATCGCGCCGGCCACGACGTGCAGCTCCCGCTCCAGCGCCACCACGAACAGCGCCGGCAGCGTCTCGGCCCAGTCGCCGTGCGCCGGCGTGTCGCGCGGCTCCAGCTTGCCCTTGCGACGCTCCCAATGCTCCTGCGACCTGGCCGCGGCGTCTTCGCCGGACAGGCGCAGATCGGCGATCTGGTCCAGCGGGACGCGGGTGCGGACCTCGGCCCGCTCGTCGAGCAGCTCCACGTGCGTCCGGCTGCGGTCATAGAGGTAGCCGACCAGTTCCGAGCCGTCGCCGCGCACCAACGTCACGTAGCCGCGGTAGTCGAAGGCCTTCTCGACCAGGTCGGCGATGCGAGCGTCCATCAGAGGCGTCCGGTCAGCATGCTCGCGACGGTAGCGCCCATGGCCTCGGGCGACTCGAAGGCCGCCCGCACCGCGCTCGGCTCGTACCCGCAGTGCACCATGCAGTCCTGGCAGCGCGGGTTGCCGCTCTTGCGGCCGTAGCGCGACCAGTCGGTGTCCTCGAGCAGCTCGCGCCAGGTGCGCGCATAGCCGTCCTGCAACAGGTAGCAGGGCTTCTGCCAGCCGAACAGGTTGTAGGTGGGGCTGCCCCAGGGCGTGCACTCGAAATCGCGCTTGCCCATCAGGAACTGGAGGAAGAGCGGGCTCTGGTTGAAGCTCCAGCTCGACTTCGCGCCCCCCAGCATGCGGGCAAAGAGCGCGTTCGAGCGCTCGCGGCGCAGGAAGTTGTCCTGGTCGGGCGCCTTCTCGTAGGAGTAGCCGGGCGAGATCATCATCCCCTCCACGCCCAGCGCCATCATGTCGTCGAAGAAGGCGCGCATCTTCGCGGGATCGCTGTCGGCGAAGACGGTGGTGTTGGTGGTGACCCGGAACCCGCGCTTGACCGCGGCGCGGATGGCCTGCACCGCCACGTCGTAGCCGCCCTCGCGGCAGACCGAGCGGTCGTGCTGCTCGCGCGGGCCGTCCATGTGCACCGAGAAGCTCAGGTGCGGTTCCGGCTCGAAGAGGTCGAGCTTGCGCTCGAGCAGGAGCGCGTTGGTGCAGAGATAGACGAAGCGCTTGCGGTCGGTCAGCGCCCGCGCGATCTGGGCGATGTCGGGGTGCAGGAGCGGCTCTCCGCCGGCGATGCTCACCACCGGCGCGCCGCATTCGTCGGAGGCGTGCACGCACTCGTCCACCGAGAGGTGCTTCTTGAGGATGGGCATCGGATACTGGATCTTTCCGCACCCGGTGCAGGACAGGTTGCAGCGGAAGAGCGGCTCCAGCATCAGCACCAGCGCGTAACGGTCGTTGCGGGCAAGGCGCTGCTTGATCAGGTATCGCGCAACGGCTGCCATCTGGGCTGCAGGAATTCCCATCGCGTCGCCTCAGTCAGTCGCAAGGGGAAGGATGCCTTGCGCGCCGCGCGGGATTCAACATCCGGGCAGTGGCTTAGGCAATTGCATTTTTCGGGCCGCACGAACGAAAGCAGGGGCCGGCCGGGCGACCCTCCGGCAGCCGGCTCGCGGGCGGCCCTGAAATTCAGGTCCCGATGCGCACCAGCTCGAGCAGCGGCTCGTCCTCGGGCCTGGGCTCGGAGAGATCGACGGCGCAGTCCAGCATCCAGTCCTCTGCCGGCGCCTGTGGGGCGGAGGCGCTCTCGAGCTCCGCCTGCGTGGCTCCCGCCGCCCGCGCCATCGCCTCGATTGCGCTGCCCTTGGCGGCAGGGGCGAGCAGCTTCTGCCAGGCGCGGAAGCGCTTCGGACCGTCGGGCACGAGCACCGTGCGATCGGGTCTTCGCGCCCGGGGCGTGACGTCCAGCGCGCCCAGCGCGGCAAGGCACGGGGCGAGCTCGCGCTCCAGGTCCGCCGCCGTCCAGGCCGGCTTTCCGGGGGCGGCGCGCAGGCCGGCGGCGGCGGCGGCGAAATCCCTGCGGGCAAGAGCCAGCAGCAGCCGGTGCAGCTCGGTGCGCACCCGGGCGCCGAGCAGGCGCGGCTCGCGCGAGAGCGCATCGGTGTCGCGGGGGCGGGCGGCCAGCGCCTCGCGGTGCGCCTGCGCGGCGGCGAGCCTGCGGATCTTCTCCTCCGCCGAAGCGGCGGGATCGAGCAGCGCCTCCCACTCGTCCAGCACGCTCGAGTCCGCCCCGCGCACGGTGGCGCGCAGGAACGCCAGGACGTCGTCGAGCGCCTCGTCGCGCACGCCCTCGGGAACGGTCTGCAGCAAGGTCTTGTAGGCGTCGTTGAGGTAGCGCAGGAGCACGCCCTCGCTGCGCTGCAGCCCGTAGTCGCGCACGTAGTCGTCGAACGAGCTGCCCCGCTCGAACAGCTCCCGCGCCACCGCCTTGGGCCGCACGTCCTCCGCGGCGACCCAGGGGTGCTTGTCGGCGAAGGCGTTGAAGGTGTCGTAGACGAAGTCGCGCAGCGGCTTGGGCCACTCCACCTTCTCCAGCTGCTCCATGCGCTCCGCGTAATCCATGCCCTGCGCCTTGAGCTCCGCCACCCTCTCCCCCTTGGCCCGGTCGAGCTGCGCCCAGAGCACCGGCATGGGATTCTCCAGGATCGATTCCACCAGCGTGAGCACGTCGAGCGCGTGCGTCTCGGCGGCCGGATCCAGCCGCTGCAGCGTGTCGAGGAGCCAGAGCGAGAGCGTGTGGTGGATGGAGAAGTCGGATTGCAGGTGCTCCGCCACCTTGAGGTGCGGCGCCAGGTACCGGTTGCCGCGAACGTGCTGCACGAGCCCGGCGGCGCGCAGCCTGCGGGAGACGGCCGCGGCAGCGCGCAGGTGCATTCGCCGGTTGCCCTCGTTGCCGTGGGAGCGGCGCACCAGGGTGACCAGCCGCGCATATCCCTGCGGCCCGGGCGCGTCGCGCGCGGAGGTCTGCGCCTCCGCCTGCAGGAGCAGCAGCACCATGCCGTGGGTCACCTGGAAGCGCGACTCCAGCGGCTCGGGCGGGCGGGTGCAGAGCCGCTCGAAGGTGGCGCGGTCCCAGTGGACGTAGCCCTTTTCCGGCGGGTTCTTCTTCACCACCTTCTTGCCCGCCTGCTTCTTCTGCTCGAGCTTGAGGTTCTCGATCACGTGCTCGGGCGCCTGCGCCACCACGTAGCCGCGCTCGTCGAATCCCTTGCGCCCGGCGCGCCCGGCCACCTGCAGGAATTCGCGCACGCTGAGCAGCGCCGTCTTCTCGCCGTTGAACTTGCAGAGCTGGGTGAAGAGGACGGTCCGGATGGGAATGTTCACGCCCACGCCCAGCGTGTCGGTGCCGCTCACCACCTTGAGCAGCCCCTGCTGCGCGAGCTTCTCCACCACCAGGCGATAGCGGGGCAACAGCCCGGCGTGGTGCAGGCCGACGCCGTGCTGGAGGAAGCGCTGCAGGTCCTTGCCGTAGGGCGTATCGAAGCGCGCCCCCTGGTCGCGGAGCACCTCCTTGAGCTTCTGCTTCTCCTCCTTCGAGGAGAAGTCCGCCGACATGAGATCTTGCGCCCGCTCTGCGGCCGCGCGCTGGGAGAAGTTGACCAGGTAGACGGGAGCGCGCCTTTCCGCCACCAGCTTCTCCAGCGTCTCGTGCAGCGGGGTCTCGCTGTAGCTCATCTCCAGCGGCACCGGCCGCTGCACGGAGGTGACGTGCGCCACCTCGCGGCCGGTGACCTCGCGCAGGCTCTCCTCGATGTGCGAGGTGTCGCCCAGCGTCGCGCTCATGAGCAGGAACTGCGTCTTCTCCAGGAGGAGCAGCGGCACCTGCCAGGCGGCGCCGCGTTCGCGGTCGGCGTAGTAGTGGAACTCGTCCATCACCACGCAGTCGGCGCGCAGGCCGGGCTCGCGCAGGACCAGGTTGCCCAGCACCTCGGCGGTGCAGACCAGCACCGGCGCCTCGCGGTTCACCGCCGCGTCTCCGGTGATCATCCCCACGTTGCGCGCGCCGAACGCGTCGCAGAGGTCGAAGAACTTCTGGTTCACCAGCGCCTTGATCGGGCAGGTGTAGACGGAGATCTGGCCGCGGCAGAGGGCGAGGAAATGGAGGAACGTCGCCACCAGCGACTTGCCCGACCCGGTGGGAGTGGAGAGCACCAGGTGGCGCCCCTCGAGGAGCTCGAGCATGGCCTCTTCCTGGTGCGGGTAGAGCGAGAGTCCCTGCGCCGCCACCCAGTCGGTGAAGCGGGAGAGGATGGCGTCGTCGGCCAGCGCCTCGCCCGGCGCGGGCATCGGCAAGGGCCTGGCTTGCGGGAGCGCGTCGCCCATGCGACGGGTTTAGCAGAGGTGCGAACCATGCGAGCCGCAAAAGCCGAGCCTCCCCGCTGCGCCTGGGCCGGGTCCGACCCGTTGATGCAGGCCTACCACGACGAGGAATGGGGCGTTCCGGCCCACGACGACCGGGTGCTCTTCGAGTTCCTCACCCTGGAAGGCGCGCAGGCCGGCCTCTCCTGGAGCACGATCCTGCGCAAGCGCGAGGCGTACCGGAGGGCGTTTGCCGGCTTCGACGCGCGCAAGGTGGCCCGGTTCGACGCGGCGCGGATCGAGCGCCTGATGCACGACGCGGGCATCGTCCGCAACCGGCTGAAGATCGAGTCCACCGTCGCCAACGCCCGCGCGGCGCTCGTGGTGCAGAAGGAGCTGGGCTCGCTCGACGCCTATCTCTGGAGCTTCGTGGGCGGGCGGCCGCTGCGCAAGGCGCGGCGCAGCCTGCGCGACATCCCGGCCACGACGGCGGAGTCGGACGCGATGAGCCGCGACCTCAGGAAGCGCGGCTTCCGCTTCGTCGGCTCGACCATCTGCTACGCGCTGATGCAGGCCTGCGGGCTCGTCGACGACCACGTCCGCGGCTGCTTTCGCGCGTCGCGCTGACCTTCAGCGCTGCAGGACGGGGCGGCC
>DASSQZ010000027.1:0-5669 GCA_035702105.1 Myxococcales bacterium
GTCTTGGTGCCGCCGGTGCCCTTGAGGAAGTTCTCCAGCGGCTGGATGGCGCCCTGGAACTCGCGCGTCTGCACCCGGGCGCTGCCGAGGTGGAACCAGATCATGTTGTCGGAGAGCTTGGGCTCCAGCTCCGCGTAGCGGCCCAGCTCCTGCGAGGCGGTCTTCCAGTCCTGGTGGCGGAACGCCGCCTCGCCGGCGCTGCGGGCGGCCTCGGCGATCTTCACCTTCATGCCGGCGGCGCGATCGTCGATGGCCCTCGACTCGAGCGTGGAGATCTGGGCGCGGTCGATGTGCATGGCCTGCGTCATCGCCTGGTTGAGGCCGGGCCCTTCCTTCTCGCTGCCGAGCAGATCGTAGACGCGCAGCGCCTTCTCCGAGGCGTCGCGGCGGACCTGCTCGACCGCCTTGATCTTCTCCGCGTCCTTCTGCAGCGCCAGGGCGCGGGACTCGTTGGCCTGCGCCTCGTCGCGCGCGGTGCGGACCTCGGCGCGGGCAAAGGCGATGGCGCCGACTCCGGCGAGCAGCGCGAAGAGCACGTAGGCGGTCACGCTCGTGTACTTGTGCCGGCGCTCCTGGTCCTCGGCGCGGCGGCCCATGTTCTTGACCTCCGCGTGGAGGTTCTTGAGCAGGTTGTCCGTCTTGATGACGAGGTTGCGCGCTTCGATCACTTCCTTGCGCAAGGCGGCGATCTCGCCGTCCGAGGCGCCCTCCACGGGGGGAGGGGCCGAGATGCGGGCGGTGCTGGTCTCTTCGCTCATCGTCATCATGCTCCGGTCAACGCTTGGAAGGGGAAAGAGCATCCCACGAGGTGCAGGTTCGTGCACGTTTTTCGGCCGTCCGGCCGCAGGGCACGGGCCTCGGGCAACCGCGGCGGCCGCCTGCCTGTACGGTCCTTGCCGCGCCGCGGGATCACTGCGGCGCCTGCGGCTTGCCCTTCTCGTCCGGCTCGAGGAAATGGAACATCAGGCCGAGCGAGAAGAGATTGCCCCCGGTGTTGAGCGACTGCTTGCTCTGCGGGTCGACCTGCGCGCTGGCGAGCATGAAGCGATCCTCGACCACCAGCGCCACCGGACCGCCCAGCTGCACGCGCAGGCCCAGGGCGACGTAGCCGGCGGTGGAGTTGGCCTCGTTGTCGACGCCTCCGCGGGACCCGGTGTTGAGCATGTACCCGATGCCGCCGCCCCCGTAGAACGTGAACACCTGTCCGCGCACGAGCACGGTGTCGAGCGCGAGCAGGATGGGGATGCTCCTGACCTGGAGGTCCCCGCCCGTGGCATTGCGGTACTGATCGACCAGGTACCCCACCTCGATCTTGAAGTGCAGCTCGTCGTCGTACTGGTAGCCGAAGGAGGCGATGCCGCCCGGCTCGAGGACGCGGTGGGTGGCGCCCTGCTCGTGGAGATAGTCCTGGTTGCCGGGAAGGATGCTCCGGACGCCGCCGAGGATGGCGATGGTGCCCTCGCCCTTCTCGGGAACGGCGGCCAACGCGGGGGACGCGGCGAGGAGCAGGGCGAGAGCGGCGCGCATCGCGGCAGGATACCCCGCTCCACTTCCCCGCGGTGAAGGTTCCCGCGGCGTAGGCGGATGTGCGAGCGCGGGTTACCGCTTCCCGGCGGACGGGGTCGTGAGCTGCTCGAAGAGCGCCGACCCCCGCAGCGACTTGAGATCCTCGTCGGCGCGCGCGTGCGCCGCCAGCTCGCCGTCCAGCTTGAGGGCCGCCTGGAGGTGGTCGATGGCGCCCTGCGTATCCCCCAGCCGCGCCAGCGCGCAGGCGTAGTTGTACTGGCCCTCGGCCAGATCCGGGGCCCGGACCACCAGCTCGGCGAGCGTGTCCGCCGCCTCCTTGACCTTGTCCTCGGCGAGCTGCATGACTCCCATGGCGCGCAGCGCGAGCTGCCGCTGCTCGGCGGTGAGGTCTTTCTCGCCGCGCAGGGCCAGCTTGCCGTGGGGCAGCGCGCGGGCATAGGCGGGAGCGCCCACTTCGAAGCCCGCGATCAGCGCGCCGAAGTGCGCCTTGGGGTTGTCGGGCTCGCGCTGCGCCAGCGCCTCGAAGCGGTCGAGGGCGCTGGCTGGATCGCGGCGCTCGAGGAATGCCCAGCCGGCGAACAGGTCCACCTCGCGCTGGCGCTCGGGCGGCAGCGGCAGGACCTCGAAGCTGCCGGCGGCGGTCTCGAAGGTGCGGCCAGCGAAGGCGTCGTCCTTCGGCCCGGTCACGTGCAGGACGATGCAGTCCGCGCCGCGGGCGAAGAAGGCCCAGCGGTTGCGCACCGGCGCCGAGGCGGGGCCGGTGGTGAAGCTCCAGGACGCGGAGGGCGAGTCGGAGGCGCTCTCCTCGCGGGGCGTATCCCCGGTGGGCGGCGCCGCCGAGTCCTTGGCCGGCGAGAGCCGCGAGCGGGCATGCTCGCGGCACTGTTCGGCGGAGGTGGCCTTGCCCATGGGGAACGTGCTGACCTCGGCCTCGACGCCCGAGACCGAGCGCGCGTGGCCCTCGCGGCTCACCTGCCAGAGATCGGCGCCGGCGGGGAGCGAGTAGCGGGCGCCGTGGATGGCGTCCTGGACCTCGACGCCCGGCCTGGGCGGCTCGGGCCTGGCCGGCGCGTGCGCGCACGCCGCGAGCGCGAGCAGGGAGGCTGTTGCGAGCTTCACTGGAACTGCTCCGCGCGGCCTTCGACCAGCTTGCCCCCGACGGAGTGATAGTGGAGCCGGATCTCGCGCGAGGTGCGGGCTGCGGGATCGTAGGCGAGGCAGACGTCGTAGGGGCGCGAGTAGACGTGGAGCGAGACCGCGCGCTCGTCGAAGGGGTTGGAGACGCGGTGGATGCCGTCGTCGCCCTGCTGCAGATCGAGCACGCCCTCCGGGGCGCGATCGACGCCGCCCTTCGGCACCAGCCGGATGTTGCTGCCCGGGCCCGGCCCGTCCAGGCTGGCGAAGTTCTCCAGCCGCAGCGCGCCCCGCTGGATGGAAAGCCAGCAGAGCTGGCCGGAGTGGTTGTGGATGGGGCTCTCGGTGTGCGGTTCCCAGCAGAGGGCGAGCAGCTCGAAGGTGCCGTCGCGGTAGATGAGGTTGCGGGTGTAGCGGCGCGCGGCGAAGTGCAGGTAGGGCGCGAGGGTGCGCGGGTCGAGGAAGACACCCGCGAGCCGCGCGCAGATCTCTCCGGGCTGGAAGCGGGCGGGCGGCACCCCGCGCAGCGTCTCGACGATCCCCTCGACGGCGACGTTCATGCGCGGAGATTATAACGCGGGCCGCTGCCGGTATACGGTGGCGAGCGGCAACCGTCGATCAGAGCGCCTCTTCCGGCGCCGCGTGGGAGTGCGAGGCATAGTCGCGGCCGAAGCGGCGCTCGATCTCGGCTCGGTCGAAATCGGCCACCACCGGCCTGCCGTGGGCGCACCGGGCGCCGTAGTCGGTCTCGTCGAGCGCGTCGAGCAGCGCCTGCGCCTCCTGCGGCGTGAGCGGGTCATGGGCGCGGACGCTGCCATGGCAGGCGGCGCGGGCGAGCAGCGCGTCGCGGAGGAGCGAGAGCGACTCGCCGCGGCCGTGCAGCGAGAGCTCGTCGGAGAGATCGGCGAGAAGCGCGGCGAGCGCCTGCTCGTCCAGGCGCGCGAGCGGCGGCGGCAACGTCTTGACGGCCATGGCGGTCTCGCCGAACGGCTCGGTCTCCAGCCCGATCGACGCGAGCAGGTCGCTGGCCTCGGACACGCGCGCGAAGGCGGCGGACGAGAGCGCGACCACCTGGGGGACGAGCAGCGGCTGGACGGCGCCCGCTCCGGCGCGGCCGCGGAGCCGCTGGTAGTTCATGCGCTCGTGGGCGGCGTGCTGATCGATGAGCACCAGGCCTTGCGGACCCTCGCAGACGAGGTAGGTGCGGTGGAGCTGACCCAGGTAACGCAGGGCCTTGAAGTGCGCGGGCCGGGGCATCAGCTCGGGCGGCGCCGGCTGCGCGCGGGGAGCGCCGCCCCAGGCGGGAGGCATCCACCAGGTCGCGGGAAGGTTGCGGTTGCCGTAGCGGGTGATCGCCTCGGCGACGTGCTGCGCGCCTGCGGGCAAGGCGGACGGGGGCGCCGCAGCCGCCTGCGCGGAAGATGGCGGCGGCGTGGGCATCCAGTCGCCCCGGGCGAGGATGCGGATCAGGCCGGTGTGGATCGCGTCCCAGGCCGCCCTGGCGTCGGCGAGGCGGACCTCCGCCTTGGCGGGATGCACGTTGACGTCCACCTCGGCCGGCGGCACCTCGACGAAGACGAGCGCGCCCGGGTACCGGCCGTGCGGCATCAGCTCGCCGTAGGCCCGGAGCACGGCATGGGTGAGCGATCGATCGCGGATGGCCCGGCCGTTGACGAAGAGCCAGACGTTGCGCGCGCTGCCGTACTCGAGGGCGGGAGAGACCGCGAGCCCGCTGGCGCGGATGCCGCGCTGCTCGCCCTCGAAGGGGACGAGGTTGCCGCGCACCTCGCGCCCGAGCGCCTCCTCGGCGCGCGAGGCGAGGGCGTCTTCGCGGGCGTGGAGCTGGAGGAGGATGCGCTCGCCGTCGCGGACGGTGAAGGTGACGTCGCCGCGCGGCAGGGCCAGCCGCAGCACGGCGTCGAGGCACTGCGCCTGCTCGGCCTGCGCACGCTTGAGGAACTTGCGGCGGGCCGGCACGTTCCAGAAGAGGTCGCGGACCTCGACGGTGGTGCCGGGGGGCGCCCCGGCAGCGGAGATCTGCGCGGCTGCGCCCCCGTCCACCTCGACGCGGGTTCCCTGCGAGGCGTCCCTCTCGCAGGTGAGCAGGGTGAAGCGGCTCACCGCCGCCATGCTGGGCAGCGCCTCGCCGCGGAACCCGTAGCTGCGGATGCCGAACAGATCCTCCTTGCTGCGCAGCTTGCTGGTGGCGTGGCGCTGCAGGCTGAGCCCGGCGTCCTCCCTCGACATTCCGCAGCCGTCGTCGCGCACGCGCACCAGCCGGCGCCCGCCCTCCTGCAGGTCCACGTCGATGCGGGTGGCGCCCGCGTCGAGGGCATTCTCGACCAGCTCCTTCACCACCGCCGCCGGCCGCTCGATCACCTCGCCGGCCGCGATCTGGTTCGCGAGCGTCTCGTCGAGGAGGTGGATGCGCGCCACCGCCCGAGCCTCACCGCAACCCGCGCGGGGGTCAAGCGGCAAAGCGGCTGGGGATGGGAGATGCGGAGACACAAAAAAGCGACGCCCCGCGGCGCGAGCGATGCTCAGCGCGGCGGGGCGTCTTTGGAACGCGCGCGCTCGGTGCGCGCGACTGGAACGCGCGCGCTCGGTGCGCGCGACTGGAACGCGCGCGCGCGGGGCGCGCGACGAGAAAATTCCGGCAGCGACCTACTCTCCCACATGGAAACCATGCAGTACCATCGGCTCTGAAGGGCTTGACTGCCGTGTTCGGGATGGGAACGGGTAGGACCCCTTCGATGTAGCCACCGGAAAAGCGTGCATATGCGCAAGTGGTGTTGCGGTCGGCGGTGGAAGTCACCGCGCTCGACCCTGGGCTTCGCCGAAGGAGCGAAGGATGAACGAAGAGAAGAAACGACCAAGCCGCACGAGCGATTAGTACCGGTCAGCTCAACGCCTTGCAGCGCTTACACCTCCGGCCTATCGACGTCGTCGTCTTCGACGGCTCTTCAGGGGGTTGCCCCCGGGAGGCCTTTTCTTGAGGTCTGCTTCCC
>DASSQZ010000028.1:0-10094 GCA_035702105.1 Myxococcales bacterium
CCTGGAGCACGCCCGCTTCGGCCTGGCCGGGCGCCTGGCGAAGGCGTTCCTGAACAGCAAGCTCACGCCGCTCTCGGTGGTCGCCGCCATCCTCCTCGGCGTCCTCGCGGTGGCGCTGACTCCGCGCGAGGAGGAGCCGCAGATCGTGGTGCCGATGGTGGACGTGATGGTTCCGCTGCCCGGCGCCTCCCCCCGCGAGGTCGAGAGCCAGATCCTCACGCCGCTGGAGCGCCGGCTCTGGGGCCTGAGCGGCGTGGAGTACCTGTACGGCACCGCGCGGCCGGGCGCAGCCATGCTGACGGTGCGCTTCAAGGTCAACGAGCCGCTGGAGCCGAGCCTGGTGAAGGTGCGCCAGGAGATCGACGCGCACCCGGAGCTCCTGCCTTCCGGCGCGCAGAAGCCGCTGGTGCGGCTCCTGACCATCGACGACGTGCCCTTCCTCACCCTCGCGCTCCACGGCGGCAACCTGCCCCCCGGCGCGCTGCGGGCGCTGGGAGAGGAAGTTGCCCGCCAGCTCGCCGACGTTCCCGACACCGCCCAGGTGCGGGTGCTGGGCGGCGCGCGCCGGCAGGTGCGCATCGAGCCGGACGCGGACCGGCTGCGCACCTACGGGCTCTCGGTCGCGGAGCTTCCCGGAGCGCTGCAGCAGGCGGAGGCGCAGCTCCCCGCGGGCGCGCTGGTGGACGGCGGGCGGCGCGTGGAGATCGAGGCGGCGGGATTCGTCCTCGCGGCGAAGGACCTCGAGTCGCTGGTCGTGGCGGTGCGCGGCGGCCGGCCCGTCTACCTGCGCGACGTGGCGCGCGTCGTCGACGGGCCCGAGCCCGAGCCCGCGGTGGTGCTGTTCGCCTCGCGCGCCGATCGCTCGTTCCAGCCCGCCGTGGAGCTCGCGCTCTCCAAACGGCCCGGAGCCAACGCCACGGCGCTGGCAAAGAAGGTGGAGGCGCGCATCGACTCGCTCCGCGGCGGCCTCATCCCCCGCGGCGTGGAGGTCACCGTCACCCGCGACTACGGCGAGACCGCCGGCGAGAAGTCGTCCGAGCTGATCCAGCACCTGATGATCGCGACGCTCTCGGTGATCGCGCTCATCGGCGTGGCCATGGGCGTGCGCGCGGCGCTGGTGGTGGGCGTGGCGGTGCCGGTGACGCTGTCGTTGACGCTGCTCTCGACCTATCTGATGGGGTACACGCTCAACCGCGTCACGCTCTTCGCGCTCATCTTCTCCATCGGCATCCTGGTGGACGACGCCATCGTGGTGGTGGAGAACGTGCACCGCCACCTGCACCTGCCCGGCCGGCGCCACTCGTTCGCGCGCACCGTGGTGGAAGCCGTGGACGAGGTGGGCAACCCCACCATCCTCGCCACCTTCACCGTCATCGCCGCCATCCTTCCCATGGCGTTCGTGCGCGGGCTGATGGGCCCCTACATGCGGCCCATCCCCATGGGCGCGAGCCTGGCGATGATCTTCTCGCTGGTGATCGCGTTCGTGGTCAGCCCCTGGGCGGCGCTTCGCGTCTTCCGCAAGGAAGCGCGGCTGCCCGAGCGCGACGCGACCGGGCTGCATCCCGCCGACCCGATGCGGGAGACGCCGGAGCCGGAGGAGGACCACCCCGACCCGCAGACCGCTCCCGAGACCTGGGTCACGCGCCTGTATCGCAGGCAGATGTCGCTGCTCTTGCGCTCGGCGCGGGCGCGCTGGGGATTCTTCGCGCTCATCGTCGTGCTCCTCGGCGGCTCGATGGCGCTGGTGGGCCTGGGCGCGGTGCGGGTGAAGATGCTGCCCTTCGACAACAAGTCGGAGCTTCAAGTCATGCTCGATCTGCCCACCGGGGCGGCGCGCGAAGACGCCCTCGCGGTGGGCCAGCGGGTGGCGCGGTCGCTGCTCGCGGAGCCCGAGGTGCGCGACGTCCAGGTCTACTCCGGCGTGGCCTCGCCCTTCACCTTCGTGGGCATGGTGCGCCACGCCTTCTTCCGCGAGGCCGCGGAGCAGGTGGACGTGCAGGTCAACCTCGTGCCCAAGGGCGAGCGCAAGGCGCAGAGCCACGCCTTCGCGGTCCGGGTGCGGCCGGGGCTGCAGAAGATCGCGCAGGCGGCGGGAGGGCGGGTGCAGGTCTGGGAGATTCCCCCCGGGCCGCCGGTTCTGGCCACGCTGGTGGCCGAGGTGTGCGGTCCCAGCGAGAAGGAGCGCGAGCGCATCGCGCAGGCCACGCTGGAGGCCTTCCGCACCACCGACGGCGTGGTGGACGTGGACTCCACGCTCACCCCCGCCGCGCCCAAGCTGACCTTGCGCGTGGACCGCGAGAAGGCCGCGCTCCACGGCGTGCAGCCGGCGGCGGTGGTGCAGACCCTCTTCGCCGCCGGCGCGGGAATGCCGCTGGGCAGCTTCCACGTGGACCGCGGCGCGGCGCAGGTGCCGGTCGTGCTGCAGCTCCCCCTGGGCGATCGCACCCGGATCGAGACGCTGCTCGCGCTCACCGTTCCCGGCGCCCGCGGGCCGGTGCCGCTCTCGGAGCTGGTGCGCGCCGAGGAGGGCCGCGAGAACCGCGCCCTCTTCCACAAGAACCTCAAGCCGGTGAGCTACGTCTTCGGCGACCTCGCCGGCACCGTGGAGAGCCCCGTCTATGCCCTCTCGGCGCTGAACGAGAAGCTCGCGCCCCTGCGCTCGGAGCGGGGAGAGGTGATTCCCCATTTCGGGCTCTCCCATCCCGGCGACACCGAGAGCCCGTCGCTGAAATGGGACGGCGAGTGGCACATCACCCTGGAGGTCTTCCGCGACCTGGGCCTCGCCTTCGCCGCGGTGCTCGTCCTCATCTACGTGCTGGTGGTGGGATGGTTCCAGAGCTTCGCGGTGCCCATCGTGATCCTCCTGCCCATCCCGCTCTCGCTGATCGGAATCCTGCCCGCGCATGCATTGGCCGGCTCGTTCTTCACGGCCACGAGCATGATCGGCTTCATCGCCGGCGCGGGCATCATCGTGCGCAACAGCATCATCCTCGTCGACTTCATCGAGCTGAAGCTGCGCGAAGGCATGCCGCTCGCGCTGGCGGTGGAGGAGGCGGGCGTGGTGCGCTTCCGTCCCATGCTGCTCACCGCCGCGGCGGTGATGGTGGGCAGCGCGGTGATGCTCGCCGACCCCATCTTCCAGGGGCTCGCCATGAGCCTGATGGCGGGCGAGGTGGCCGCGACGCTGCTCTCGCGCATCGCGGTGCCGGTGCTCTACTTCCTGCTCGCCCGCCGCGGCCGCGCCGCCGCGCTCCAGCGCGAAGGCGCCCGGGAGTCCCAGCAGCAGACCTTCTTCCCTCCGCCCGCCCCCGGGCCGGAGCTGCATCCGATGAGGAGCGCGTCATGACCGTTTCACGAATCGTCCACGCTTTTGCCGGCAGCATGATCCTGATCTCGCTGTTGCTCTCGCAGATGGTGAGCCCCTGGTGGCTCCTGCTCACCACCTTCGTGGGATTGAACCTGCTGCAGAGCTCGATCACCAACTGGTGCCTGCTCGCCCGGATCCTTCGAAGGGCCGGCGTGCCGGAGACCGCGCCGGCCCCCGCAGCAGCGCCCGGCGCCAGCCTGACGTAGCGCCGGCGGGGCCCATCCCGCGCGCGAACGGGTGCGAACGTTCCGCGCGATGAAGCGAAGCCATTGCATTTCCGCCTGCGGGAAGTCGCGCAGGGAGGCGCCCTTTGCCGCCTCCATCGTGGCACGTCTGATGCTGCAAAGGCAGCCGCAGGCGCGCGGCTTCGGCCGGGGCCCGGCGTCATTTTTTCGCGCTCCGCGTCCGACGCGCCATGCGGAGAGCGATCATGACGCGAGCATCGCGGTCGAGGTCCCGGAAGCAGTGGCTGGCGTTCCTTCTCACCTTGCTCGCCTGCCCGTTCGCGGCGGGCGCGGTGGACTCCGAGCTGAAATTCGAGCCTGGCGCGGCAATCTCCCTCGGCAACCCCCAGGCCGGGCGGTTCAACCCGGGCGGCGCGGCCCCCCTCGAGGGCCCGATCGTCGAGGCGCCGGTGGTGATGGAGCTGAAAGAGACCATCCCGTTCTCCTGGAGCAGCTCGGCGATCGACCCGTCCGCGCTTCCGAAGCTCGACGCCTTGGTGCAGGCGCTCCAGGACAAGAAGGACTACCGCGTCGACATCGAGGGGCACGCCTCCTCCGAAGGCATCCACCACGAGAACCACGAGCTCTCCACCAGCCGCGCGGAGGCGGTGCGGGAGTACCTGGTGAACAAGGGCGTGGCGCGCGGCCGGATCTTCGTCCAGGGCTACAGCTCGCACCGCCCGGTCCGGGCCAACGACACCGAAGCGGGCCGCTCGGCCAACCGCCGCGCCGACGTCTTCGTGCACCTCTGGAGCTTCACCGCCGGGGCGCAATGAGGACCTCGGCCGCCTCCGGCAGGCGGCGGCGGAGAGACGGCCGGCGCGCGGGGAACCCGGCTTCCGCTGTACTGTGGGGCCAGGGGGCGGCAGGCGATGAACCAGGCGCTGCGGGACGAGCTGCGGAAGATCGTGGGCGAGACCGGCTACCTTGCGGCGGCGGCCATCGCGGAGCGGCGCGCCGACATGCTCGGGCGCCCCGGCGAGCTGCGGTCGGAGGCGCTGGTGCGCCCCGCCAGCACGGCAGAGGTCTCCGCGGTGTTGCGCGCCTGCCATGCTGCGCGGCAGCCGGTGGTGGTCCACGGCGGGCTGACCGGGCTCGTGCGCGGCACCGACGCCGGCCCGGGCGAGCTGATCCTCTCGCTCGAGCGCATGGACCGCATCGAGGAGATCGACCCCGTCTCGCGCACCGCCACCGCGCAGGCCGGCGTCAAGCTGCAGGCGCTGCAGGAGGCAGCCGGCGAGAAGGGGCTGATGTTCCCGCTCGACCTCGGCGCCCGCGGAACCGCGACCATCGGCGGCAACGTCGCCACCAACGCCGGCGGAAACCGCGTGGTGCGCTATGGAATGATGCGCGAGATGGTGCTCGGCCTCGAGGCGGTCCTCGCCGACGGCACGGTGGTGAGCGCGCTCAACCGGCTGATCAAGAACAACGCCGGCTACGACGTGAAGCAGCTCTTCGTCGGCTCGGAGGGGACGCTCGGGGTGGTGACCCGGGCCGTGGTGCGACTGCGCGAACGCCCGCGCGGGCAGCAGGTGGCGCTGGCCGCGAGCGAGCGCTTCCAGGGCGTGGTGGCGCTCCTGCGGCAGGTCGATCAGGCGCTCGGGGGACGGCTCTCGGCCTTCGAGGTGATGTGGCGCGAGCACTACGAGCTCGTCACCCGCCCGCCGGCGACGTCGGTGTCGCCGTTCGCCGGCGCGCATCCGTATTGCGTGCTCATCGAATCCCAGGGCGACGCCGATGCGGCGCCGCTGGCCGGGGCGCTGGAGGCGGCCCAGGGGGCGGGCCTTCTGGCCGATGCGGTGGTCGCGCGCTCGCAGGCCGAGCGCAACGCCCTCTGGGGAATCCGCGACGACGTCGGCCAGCTCCGGCGGCTCGCTCCCATCTTCGCCTTCGACGTCTCCCTGCCCATCGCCGCGATGGAGCCGTACGTGGCCGGGGTGCGCTCGCGCCTGGCCGCGAAGTGGCCCGGGGCGCACTGCTCCACCTTCGGCCATCTCGCGGACGGCAACCTGCACTTCGTCTTCGCGCCGGGGTCGGCGGATGAGGAGACCCGGCGCGCGGTCGAGGAGATCGTCTACCTGCCGCTCGAGGCGATCGGCGGGTCGGTGTCCGCGGAGCACGGCATCGGGCTGGAGAAGAAGCGCTGGCTGCGGCTCTGCCGCACCCCGGAGGAGATCGCGCTGATGCGCGCGCTCAAGTCGGCGCTCGATCCGCTCGGCATCCTCAATCCCGGCAAGGTCATCGACCCCGCGGCGTGAGCTGCAGCGGGCGCCGCCCGATCGGGCCCGCCCGCGACACGTCGCCGCGGGGAACGCGCCGCGCCTTGACATGAACGAACGTTCGCTCATAATCGCGCGCATCTCCGGAGGCAGGCATGGACGGACTCGCTTACGTCCTCACCCAGGCAGGGTCGCCGCTGGTCGCCGAGCGGCGCCGCTTTCCCGATCCGAAGCCCGGCGAGGCGCTGGTGGAAGTGATCGGCTGCGGGCTCTGCCACACCGACCTCGGCTACGCCCGCGGCGAAGTTCCTACCCGAAAGCCGGTGCCGCTGGTGCTGGGGCACGAGGTGGTGGGCCGCGTCGCCGCCATCAACGGCCCCGGGCCGGCGGTGGGAGAGCTGGTCCTGATTCCGGCGGTGCTGCCCTGCGGCAGGTGCGCCTTCTGCGCGGCAGGACGCGGCAATGCCTGCCCCGAGCAGCAGATGCCCGGCAACGACATCGACGGCGGCTTCGCCACGCACCAGCTCGTGCGCAGCGCGCCGCTCGTTTCCCTGGACCGCCTGCCGGCAGGGTTCGAGGCCTGGAAGCTGGGGGTCGTTGCCGATGCGGTGTCCACCGCGTACCAGGCCGTGCGGCGCAGCGGCCTCCAGGCGGGCGACGTGGCGGCGGTGGTCGGCGTGGGCGGCGTGGGCGGATTCACCGCGCAGATCGCCGCGGCGCTGGGCGCGCGGGTGCTGGCGCTGGACGTGAAGCGCGACCGGCTGGACCTCGCCGTTCGGCACGGCGCCGAGGCCGCGCAGGACGTCCGCGACGCCGCTCCCAAGGCAGTCAAGTCCACCGTCCGCGCGCTGCTCAAGAAGCACGGCGTCCCCAGCTTCCAGCTGCGCATCTTCGAGTGCACCGGCACCCGCGCCGGGCAGACGCTGGCCTTCGGCCTGCTCGACCGCGGCGCCACCATGCTGCAGGTGGGCTACACGCCCGACTCCGTCGAGCTGCGCCTCTCCAACCTGATGGCCTTCGACGCCACGGTGCACGGCACCTGGGGCTGCCCGGTGGAGGCCTACCCCGCAGTCATCGATCTCATCGCCACCGGGAAGGTGGCGCTGGACCCGTTCGTGGAGCGCGCGCCGATGTCGCGCGTCAACGAGCACCTCGAGGCCATGCACGCGCACCGCCTCGAGCGCCGCCTGGTCCTCGACCCGCTCTCCTGAGGTGACCAATGGAACTCGCGAACCATGAGCTCGTCCCCGGCTACCAGTTCCGCTCCATCAAGTACGAGGAGCGGCCGATCAAGGACCGCAAGGGCGCAAAGGTGGAAGGGCTGCACGCGGTCTGGATCTCGCTCGACAACGAGAAGCAGCTCAACTCCTACACCACCGAGGCGCTCAAGGAGCTGATCCTCGCCTTCCGCCGCGCCTCGGCGGATCGGCGGGCGGTAGTGGCGGTGCTCACCGGCAAGGGCGACCGCGCCTTCTGCACCGGCGGCAACACCGCCGAGTACGCGACGCTCTACGCCAACCGCCCCGCCGAGTACGCGCAGTACATGCGGCTCTTCAACGACACGGTCACCGCCATCCTCCTCTGCGACAAGCCGGTCATCTGCCGGGTCAACGGCATGCGCATCGGCGGCGGGCAGGAGATCGGCATGGCCTGCGACTTCAGCATCGCCGGCGACAACGCCAGCTTCGGGCAGGCAGGCCCGATTCACGGCTCCGCGCCGGACGGCGGCTCCACCGACTTCCTCGACCTCTACGTGGGCTACGCTTTCGCCGCCGAGTCGCTGGCGCTCTGCCAGTCGTGGTCGGCGGCCAAGGCCTACCGGCTGGGCCTGCTCAACGAGGTGGTGCCGGTCTACCGCGACCCGGAGGGCAAGCCCATTCCCAACCCGGCCGTCGTCACCGACCGCTACACCGACGAGACCGGCCGCATCGTCTACGGCGAGTGGAAGGAAGGTGACGCGAAGAAGCGCCTGGCGGGGCTGAAGATCGATCTCACGGCGCTCGACGAGGCGGTCGATCGCCTCTCCACCAGGATCCTCAACACCTTCCCCGACTGCACGCACAAGACGCTGGAGAGCCTGCGCAAGAAGAAGCTCGCCGCCTGGTTCGCCAACAGCGAGACCAACCGCTCCTGGCTGGCGCTCAACATGAACAACGAGGCGGCGGCCGGCTTCCCCGCCTTCCACTTCGGCGAGAAGCCCGACCGGGAGATCGACTTCGCGCTCCTGCGCCGCCGCATCGCCGAGGGCGCGCGCTTCGATGCCGAGCTGATCAAGGAAGTGCTCCCGCCCGCGGCGCGCAAGCCGTGGGAGGAGTCGCGCCGTGGCTGAGGCGCGCGTCCGCGCCGAGCTGCTCGAGAACGGGACGCTCCTGCGCCTGGTCCTCGACGCCCCGCCCGGGAACATCCTCACCGGCGGCCTGATGGAGCAGCTCGGGCACGAGCTCGCCTCCCACGTCCAGGAGCCCTCGCTGCGCATGGTGGTGCTGCAGGGCGCGGGCGGGCAGTTTTCGTTTGGAGCCTCGGTGGAGGAGCATCGCAAGGCCTCCGCCCCAGGCATGCTGCGCTCGCTCTCGCGGCTGGTGCGCGCCATCGGCGCGTATCCCGTTCCGGTGGCCGCCCTCGTCGAAGGCCGCTGCCTGGGCGGGGCGTTCGAGCTGGTGCTGGCCTGCCACATGGCCTTCACCACCCCGGACGCCGTTCTCGGCTGCCCCGAGATCAAGCTCGGCGTCTTTCCCCCGGTGCTGGCCGCGCTGGGGCCGTGGCGGCTGGGCGGCGCGCTCAGCGATCGCCTGGTCCTCACCGGAGAGTCCCTCACCGCCGAGGGCGCGCGCGCCTGCGGCCTCTCCTCGGCGACCTTCGAGGGGCCCGACCCGTTCGCGCGGTTCACCGAGTGGTATCGCAAGGGTCCGGCCCGCCTCTCCGCCGCCGCGCTGCGCATCGCCGCCCAGGCCGTGCGCGCCGGGACCGCGCCGCTCTTCGGGGCGCGCCTCGACGAGATGGAGCACCTCTACCTCGAGCGCGTGCTCTCGAGCCACGACGGCAACGAAGGCATCGAGGCGTTCATCGCGCGCCGCCCGCCTGTCTGGGAGGACCGGTGAAGCGCACCCGCAAGCCGCGGCCCGAGTCGGCGCAGAAGCGGCTCGCCATCCTCGACGCGGCCGCGCGCGCCATCGCCCGGCACGGCTTTCACGGCATGTCCATCCGCGATCTGGCCGCGGAGACCGGCCAGGCGGTGGCGGGCTTCTACAACTACTTCTCCTCCAAGGACGAGGTGCTCTTCGAGATCCAGACCAGCGCCTTCGAGACGCTGATCGCCACCGCCGAGGAGGCGCTGCGCGGCGTGGAATCGCCCAGCGAGCGCCTCTTCACCTTCATGTACCAGCACGGCCGCTACGTGGCGGAGCACCCCGCGGTGATGCGCGTGCTGGTGCAGGAGGCGGGGACGCTGCCGCCGCGCGAGCGGAACAAGGTGCGCAAGCTCAAGGAGCGCTACTACGACCTCGGGCGCGCCATCGTCGCCCGGCTCTACCAGCCCGCCGCGGGCGAGGGGCCCGACGAGCTGGAGCGAATCACCTACGGCGTCTTCGGCATGCTCAACTGGGTCTACGGCTGGTACCGGCCCGGCCTCCACGGCACGCCGGGCGAGGTGGCGCGCTCGCTGCACCGCCTCGCCCTCAGCGGGCTGACCGGCAAGACCGAGGACACCACCAAGATCGAGCGGCGCCTCTCGGTGGTCGTGCCGCTGCCGCTTCTGGGAAGGGGCAAGCCATGAGCGATCCCGCAGACCTGCCGCTCTCGCGCGCGCGGGAGCTGGTCGAGGACCTGGAGTTCAAGCACGTCACGACCTGGAAGGCGGCGCACCCCGGGGGCCTGGTGGTGGGGCACCTGCCCATCTACGTGCCGCGGCCCGTCTTCGAGGCCATGGGCTGCCTGCCCGTCACCATCTTCGGCGGCGGCGATCAGCTCGACGTGGTGCGCGGCGACTCGTTCTTCCAGTCGTACATCTGCCACCTGCCGCGCAGCACGGTGGAGCTGGGCCTGCGCGGGTCGCTCGACGCGTTCGACGCGTTCGTCTTCCCGTCCACCTGCGACGTGATCCGCAACCTCTCGGGCATGTGGAAGATGCTCTTTCCCCACAAGCCGGTCTCCTACCTGGACATGCCGCAGAACTTCGCGCCGGAGCTGGGCGGCAAGTTCTACGCCGGCGAGCTCCGGCGGGTGGCGGCGATGCTGGTGGCCGCGGGCGCGAGGCCGCTCACCGACGAGTCGCTGGCCCGGGCCATC
>DASSQZ010000029.1:0-14688 GCA_035702105.1 Myxococcales bacterium
CGCACCTTCACCAGGCTCGGCTCCAGCGGCTCGTTGACCTTGAAGCGCACCGTCAGCATGGCTGCGCCCGGCCGCGCGGTGCCGTACAGGTACTCCACGCCGCTCAGGCCCCAGAGGCGCCGCTCCAGCGGCGTGAGGATCTGGCTCTCCACCTCGCGCGGGGAGGCGCCGGGCAGCGGAACCATCACGTCCACCATCGGCACCACGATCTGCGGCTCCTCCTCGCGCGGAGTCAGCGCCACCGCCAGGACGCCGAGGAGGATGGCAGCGAGCACCGAGAGCGGCGTGAGCTTGCTGTTCAGGAACCCCTTCGCCAGCCTGCCGGCGACGCCGAAGCGGGCATGCTGGAGGTCGGTCACGGCTGCACCTGCACGGGCTGGCCGTCGCGCAGGCCGGCCGGGTCGATCACGAATCGCTCACCCGACGCGAGGCCTGCGCGCACCCGGACGCGGCCTCCATCTTCCTCGGCCAGGGAGAGCCAGCGCAGCGTCGCGAGGCCGTTTTCGGGAACGAAGACGCCGGCGAGGTCGCCCCGGCGCACGACGGCGGAGAGCGGCACCCAGAGGCCCGCCGGGGCCTCGCGCGCCGGCAGCAGCAGCCGCGCGAACGCGCCGGTGAGCAGGCCGGGGGGCGCGGTGCGCACACGGGCGCGCAGGCCGCTGCGGTGGGAGACCGGATCGGCGCCCGGCACCAGCGCGGTGATCTCCGCCTCGCCGCGCCCGGCGTCCGTCTCGAAGGCGAGCCGCGCTCCCAGGGCCAGGCCGCGGGCCTCTTCGGGTGAGAGCGATGCCTGCACTTCGAGGCCGCCGCCGTCCAGCTCGTAGAGCGGCGCGCCGGGGGCTACGAGATCTCCGGCCGAGATGCGCCGCGCCTGCACCACCGCCGCGAAGGGCGCGCGGATGCGGGTATAGGCGAGCTGCGTCTCCACCCCGCGCACCGCGCTCTGCGCCTGCGCCCGCGCGGTCTGCGCCTGCTCCAGCTCGGCGGTGGTGGCGGCGCGCTCCGCAAGCAGCGAGGTGATGCGCTTCTCCTGCGAGACGGCGCTGGCCAGGGCGGCGCGCGCCGCCTCGAGCTGGGCGCGGAGGTCGTCGTCGGCCAGGGTGACCAGGAGCTGGTCCCTGGCGACCCGGTCTCCCTCCTCAACGTGAACGGCGCGCACCGAGGCGGCCACCCGGGTAGAGACCGTGGCCCGCTTCTCGGCCACGATGGTTCCGGCGACCGCGCGCGAGGGCGCTTCCGCGCCGGGCGTCGAGAGATGGACGTGCACGGCCGGCGGCGCGGCCTCGGGCTCGCCGGCGGCGGCGGCTGCGGCCAGGGTTGCGGCCAGAAGCGCGATCCTCATGGCGTGACTCCTTCGACCGGCTGCCCGAGGGCGAGCTGGAGTTGGGCGCGGGCCAGACGCGCCTCGAGCTGGGACTGGAGCAGGAGCGTGCGCGCGCCGGAGAGTCCGGTCTCCGCGTCGAGCACCTCGGTGAGCGGCAAGAGGCCCTGCCGGTGGCGGGCTGCGCGCTGCGTGCGCACCGCTTCCCCGGAAGCCACCGCCTCGCGCGCCGCCTTGATGCGCGCGGCGGCGCCGTCGAGGGCGCGGCGGGCCTCGGTCACCTCGCGGGCGGCGCGGCGCTCTTCCCACAAAGCGGCGTCGGTTGCGGCGCGGGCGCGCGCCTGCGCAGCGCGCCACTCGGAGCGCGAGCCCAGCGAGAGCTGCCAGCGGGCGCCGAGCAGCGCGGTGGTCCACACCGTCCCCTCCTCCGGCTTGCGGCGCGCAGTCTCGGCGGAGAGCTGGAGGAAGACTTCGGGAAGGAGGTTGCCGCCCGCTGCCGACGCGCCCGCGTCCGCGGCTTGCGCCCGCTCGCGGGCAGCGAGCAGATCGGGTCGATCGCCCGCCGATGGCGGCCCGGCAGGCGCCTCGGCGTCGATGCGCGTGGTCAGGGTGGAGTCGCTGACCGGCTCGCCCACCAGCAGCGACAGCGCCGAGCGGGCCGAGCCGAGCCGCTGCCGCGCCGTCTCCAGCTCGGCCTCGGACTGCGCGCGAAACGCGGTGGCGCGCGCGGCGTCTGCATCGAGCATGGCGCCTGCCTTCGCCCGGGCGTGCACGAACGTCTCCGTCTCCCGCGCCTGGGCGAGCTTGTCTTCCGCGAAGCGCACGCCCTGCTCGGCGAGCTGCGAGCCGAAGTAGGCCTCGACCACCGCCTCGGCGATCTCCTGCCGGCGGCGCTCCTGATCGTGGCCGGACGCGTCGGCCAGCGCCGCGGCGGCGCGCCGGCCGGCGTCGATGCGGCCGCCGGCATAGAGCGGCTGGGTGAGGGAGGCGGAGAGGCCCCAGCCGTAGATCGCGTCCGGCGAATTGAGCCGGGCAGGGTCGAAGTCGGCCTGGTTGATGCGGCCCTGGTCGAGCTTGAGGCCGAAGGCCGTCATCGGCTCGTCGGTGCGCAGCGCGCGAGCGCCCAGGGTGAGGACGGGGAGGCGCGCGTTGCCGGCTGCCTGGGCCTGCTCGCGCGCGGCCTCCACCGCCGACTCGCCCGCCCTTAGCCCCGGATGCGACGACCAGGACTTGCGGATCGCGTCCGCGAGCGGGAGCTCGGGCGCGGCGCGGCCGGCGGCGCTCACCAGGACCAGGAGGACGAGGATGCGGGGACTCATCGGCCGTCTGAGCCGGGCGGCCCGTGCCAGGGTTCAGGAGCGGCGCGCGCAAAATTGACGCAGCGCAGTCGGATCGCGTGTGCGCCGCGCGGAACTCGGGCGGCCCTGCGGCATCGAACCGCGAACGCCGCCGGCAGCGCCGTTTGGCTGCCAGGAGCCGGAGATGAGCGCGTCCGTCTTTCACCCGGGAGAGATCGAGGCGCAGATCCGCGCCGGCGGCGGCGCGGAGGGCGGCGGCATCCGCGACTTCATCAGCGAGCGCCAGCGGGCCTTCTTCGCCTCGCTGCCCTTCATCGTCGCCGCTTCCGTGGACGGCGGCGGGCCGGTCGCGACCCTGCTCGCCGGCGAGGCGGGGTTCGTCTCCGCTCCCGACGCGCACACGCTCCGCATCGCGGCGGAGCTGGACCCCGGCGATCCGTCCCGGCGCGCGTTCGTCGCCGGCGCGGCTGCCGGCCTTCTCGGCATCGATCTCGCGGCACGGCGGCGCAGCCGCGCCAACGGCGTCATCGCCGAGGCCGGGCAAGGCGGCCTCCTCCTCCAGGTCCTGCAAAGCTTCGGCAATTGCCCCAGCTACATCCACGCGCGCGAGCCGGTCCGCGCGCCAGCGCGCCGCGGGCGGCCGGAAGCGCTGCCCAAGCTGGACGCCGCGGCGCGCGAGGCCATTCGTGCGGCGGACACCTTCTTCGTGGCCAGCGCCTCGCGCGCCGACACCTCCAGCGGAGGCGTGGACGTCTCGCACCGCGGCGGCCCTCCCGGATTCGTGGGGGTGGAGGGAGATGCGCTGGTCATTCCCGATTACGCCGGCAACCGCTACTTCAACACGCTGGGAAACCTGGTGGCCGATCCGCGAGCCGCGCTGCTCTTCGTCGATTTCGCGCGCGGCGACCTGCTGCACCTGCAGGGAACGACGGAGATCGTCTGGCATGGACCGCAAGTCGCCGCGGTGCGCGGAGCGGAGCGGATCTGGCGCCTGCACGCTTTGCGCGCGTTTCGCCGCCGCGGCGCAGTGCCGCTGCGCTGGGCGGCGCCGGAAGAGGCGCCGCCCCGGTGATTCAGCGGGCCGGCTCGACCAGCAGCACCGTGCGCAGGCGCCCGGGTGCCGTCCTTCGCGGGTCGTTGAGGTAGACCTCCACGTGCGGGCCGGCAGGGGTGAGGCCCGCATCGATGAGCGCCTCGCGCGCGGCCTCCAGGCTGGGCCCCTCGTCGCCGTACGCGCCCTCGTGCAGGATGCGCCCCATCGGCTGGGCGTCGATGAAGAGGCGCCGCACCAGCAGCGCAGCCTCGTTTCCTTCGAGCTTGCCGCCCTTGCGGTGGACGGCCGCCTCCGCCGCTGCGGTCACGTCGTCGGCGGAGATGCGATCCGGCACTCCCAGGCGCACCTGCCAGCGCCAGGTGTCGCGGGGGGCAGAGGCCAGCGCGTGCGGCGGCGGCTCCGCCCACCAGCGGGCCTCGAGCGGGCCGATGCGGAAATCGAGCCCGCGCGCTTTCTGCGCGAACTTGAGCCCGTACGCCACTCCGTAGAGCGCGGGGACGGCCTGCTGGAACTCGGCGGCCTCGGGCGGGCCGGCGCCGTCGAGAGCGATGACGGTGCGCGCCGGAATCCGCGCCACGTCGGGAATCGGCAGCGCGTCGACCAGGGCCTCGGGGATCGGCAAGAGGCCCAGGCCATTGGTTGCCCTGCGGCCGGTGCTGCGCGCCATCTTCTGCATGGCCAACCTCCTCCTGCCCGGCGCAAGCATCGGACGTGCCGCGGCGCCGCGACGGCGCTCCACCCGGCGCGCCGCAAGGAATGCGCGCTCCCGCTCGATCGCCGCTCCCGGAGGAGCGGCGATTCTTCACGCAGCGGCTACCGAGGCCGAGGGCGCTTCCTTGCGGCCAACCGCCCGGGCGCGATAACGACCGCAGCGTCGCCCGCATCTCGCCGGTCAGCGAGGCGCAAGCGCGGCCTGCAGCGCCGAAGCCCAGTCTGCTCCGAGGTCCAGCGCCGGCGCGCCGGAATTCCGCAGCGCATCGCGCAGGGCGCCGCCGCCCGGGCAGACGGGGCACACCGCCAGAACGCCCGCCGCTGCGCAGGCCAGAGCGGCGCCCGGGTGCCGCACCACCGCGGCGAGATGGCCGCTCGCGGTGACGAACTTCTCGATCTCGTGGGCGCGGCGCAGGGCGGTTGCCTCGTCGCCTCCCTCGACCACGAGGACGCCGGGGCGCTTGCGAGCAAGGGCCGGCTCGGCCCCGGCGCCGTCGCCGACGATGCCGGCCGCCGCGGTCTCGTTGGTGAGGTCGTCGATGAGGATGAACGCGCCGGTGGCGCGGTTCTGCGCATAGGGGTCGCAGATCACCGGCCGCGCGCAGGTGACGGCGATGCGGCCGATGTCGTTGAGCGCGAGGCCCGCGGCAGGGGCCTCCGCGAGCGTCTCGAGGTCGAGCCGCGACCGCACCGCGACCCGCGCCGGCACCGTGCGCGTGGTGTGCTTCAGCAGCATCGCTCGCGAAGGGTCGAGCGGCCGCTCCGAGAGCCAGACCGCGGTGGCCTCGATGCGGTCGCGCGGCGCGGGCGCGGTGGCTGGATGCGCGAGCAGATCTCCCCGCGCGGCGTCCACCTCGTCGGCCAGCCGCAGCACGACCGACATGGGCGCGGCCGCGCGCGCCAGCGGCCCCTCGAACGAGTCGATCGAGGCGACGGTGGTGCGGGTGCCCGAAGGCAGCACGGTGACCTCGTCGCCCACCGAGACGGAGCCGGAGGCGATCTGCCCCGCCAGCCCGCGGTAGTCGAGGTGCGGGCGCACCACCAGTTGCACCGGGAAGCGGAAGGGCGCGTGGGACTGCTCGCGCCCGCCGCCCACGCTCTCGAGGAAGTGGAGGATGGTGCCGCCCTGGTGCCAGGGAGTGCGGGCGCTGGAGGTGGCGACGTTGTCGCCCAGCCGCGCGCTCACGGGAAAGAAGCGCAGCTCCTCGAAGCCGAGCGGGCCGGCGAAGCGGCGTAGGTCGGCGCAGAGCCCGCGGAACACGCCCTCGTCGAATCCGACCAGGTCCATCTTGTTGACCGCCACCGCGAGCCTGCGGATGCCGAGCAGCGCCGCGATGGCCGCGTGCCGGCGCGTCTGCGGCAGGACGCCGAGGCGCGCGTCGAGGAGGATGATGGCGCCGTCGGCGGTGGAGGCGCCGGTGGCCATGTTGCGCGTGTACTGCGCGTGGCCGGGGGTGTCTGCGAGGATGAACTTGCGCCGCCCCGTCTCGAAGAAGCGGTAGGCCACGTCGATGGTGATGCCCTGCTCGCGCTCGGCCAGAAGGCCGTCGGTGAAGAGCGAGAAGTCGACGGCGTCGCCGTTGCGGGTGGCCCGCCGCACCTGCGCGATCTGGTCGTCGTAGAGCGCGCCGGTCTCGTAGAGGAGGCGGCCGATGAGGGTGGACTTGCCGTCGTCCACCGAGCCGATGATCACCAGCCGCACCAGCTCCTTGCCGGCGCGCAGCAGGAGCTGCTCGTCGATCTCGCGGAGGGCTGCTTCCATCAGAAGTATCCCTCGCGCTTCTTGGTTTCCATGGAGCCCTCCTCGTCGTGATCGATGACCCGTCCCTGCCGCTCCGAGTGCCGGCTGCGCACCATCTCGCGCAGGATGTCCTGCACGCTGGCGGCGTCGGACTCGATGGCGCCGCTGAGCGGGTAGCAGCCCAGGGTGCGAAAGCGCACCCGCAGGGACCGCGGCCTCTCGCCGCGCGCGAAGCGGAAGCGATCGTCGTCCACCACGATGAGGTTGCCGTCGCGCTCCACCACCGGCCGCTCGGCGGCGAAGTAGAGCGGCACCACGGGAATGCGCTCGAGCTGCACGTACTGCCACACGTCCAGCTCGCTCCAGTTGGAGAGGGGGAAGACGCGGATGCTCTCGCCCTTGTCGATGCGGCCGTTGTAGAGGTTCCAGAGCTCGGGCCGCTGGTTGCGCGGGTCCCACTGGCCGTTCCTGTCGCGGAAGGAGAAGACGCGCTCCTTGGCGCGCGATTTCTCCTCGTCGCGCCGCGCGCCGCCGAAGGCCGCGTCGAACCCGTTCTGCTCCAGCGCCTGCAAGAGCGCCTGCGTCTTGAGGGCGAAGGTGTACTTCTGGCTGGTGTGGTCGAAGGGGTTCATGCCTTCGTCGAGCGCGCGCTGGTTGCGGTGGACGATGAGCCGCAGACCGTGCTCGGCGACGTAGCGGTCGCGGAAGGCGTACATCTCGCGGAACTTCCAGGTGGTGTCGATGTGCAGGAGCGGAAAGGGCAGCGGCGCGGGATGGAAGGCCTTGCGCGCCAGGTGCACCAGGGCCTGCGAGTCCTTGCCGATGCTGTAGAGCAGCACCGGCTTCGCGAACTCCGCCGCCACCTCGCGGATGACGTGGATGCTCTCCGCTTCCAGCCTGCGCAGGTGGGAGAGGCCGGCGCCGTTCTCGGGAGGATGGCTCATGGCGCGCTGCTCCCCGCCAGCTCCGGCTTGCCCGCGCGACCGAGCGCGAAGGCGGCGACGATGGCCGCCTCCACGCACACCACTGCCGCAAGGCCGGTGTACGCCGCCTCGGCGGAGAGGAGGTGCAGGTCGATGGTGGTGCGCGCGAGGCCGAATCCGACCAGCAGCGCGTCGGCCGCCATGCAGGCGCGGCGGAACGGCTCGGCTGCAATCCGCCGCAGCGCGAGGTAGCCGAGAGGCACGCCGATGAGCACGCCGGGGGCGAGCGCGCCGGCGAGCCTGACCGCGGGCGCGGTGAAGAGCCCGAACGCCGCATACGCGACCGCGGTCAAGGCCGATTCGGCGAGGCGGAAGATGCCGAGGGCGGCGCGGAACTCGTCCCTGGGGAGGCCCTGGTTGTTGAAGAGCAGCGCCAGCGGCGGTCCGGAGAGGGTGGTGGCGCCGTAGAGCGTGCCGACCGCGAGGCCCACAGATGCACCGGCCTTGCGCCCCGCCTTGAACGGCCGGCGGATGCCCGCCGATTGCAGGAGGATGAGCGGCAGCAGCACGGCGAAGGTGCCGAGCTTGAGCAGTCCCGGCTCGGTGCGCGCGAGCAGGAGGCTTCCGGCGACCACGCCGGGGACGGCGCCGGAGAGGAGCGGCGGCATGCGCGGCCAGACCGCGCGCAGCGCCCCGCGGTTGACGAAGAGCGCGAGCGCGTTGATGAAGAGCTCCAGCAGCACCAGAGCCGGGTTGAGCGCGCGGCCGGCGTAGACCAGCAGCGCCACCGGAACGGTGAGGGAGGAGAACCCGTAACCCAGCCCGCCGCTCACCGCCGCGGCGACGAAGGCGACGGCGGCCACCGCCAGTTCGCCCGCGCTCATCCGCGGCCCTCCGTGGCGACGACGCGGAGGTGGAGCCCGCACTCCTTGTGCTCGGGCGATTCCCACCACCAGCGGCCGGCGCGGAGGTCCTCGCCGGGCTGGATGGCGCGCGTGCAGGGAGCGCAGCCGATCGAGGGATAGCCGCGGGCGTGCAGCGCATTGACCGGCAGGTCTTGCTCGCGCGCGTAGCGCCAGACCTCGGCTTCCGTCCAGGCGGCGAGCGGGTTCAGCTTGAAGATGCCGCCGTGGGTGACGTCGATCTCCGCGGTCGCCATCTCCGCGCGCGTGACCGACTGCTCGCGGCGCAGCCCGGTGAGCCAGGCCGACCTGTCGGCGAGCGCGCGCGAGAGCGGCTCGAGCTTGCGGATGGCGCAGCACTCCTTGCGCTCCGCGATGCTGCGGCGGAAGGAGAAGAAGCCCTTCTCGCGCTCCAGCGCTTCCACCCAGGCGCGCTCGGGAAAGAAGGTCGCGATGGAGATGCGGTAACGCCGCCGCACCTCGTCCATGACCTCGTACGTCTCCGGCGGCAGCCGGCCGGTGTCGAGCGTGAAGACGCCGATGCGCGGCGCGTGGCGCGAGGCCAGGTCGATGAGCACCACGTCCTCCACCCCGAAGCTCGAGGCGATGGCGGCGCGCTCCCCGAACCGTTCGTTCGCCCAGGCGAGGCTCTCCTCCGCGGAAGCCTCCGCGAGCCACCCGGGAACCGCGTCCTGTGCTGCCATGCGTGCCTCCTCGCGTGCTGCAAAAACGAGAAGGCCCGCCTCCCTTGCGGGTGGCGGGCCGACGGTGAGCTCTCTCTCTCCGGATCTCCGCGCTAGGCGGAGTCGAAGGGCTCGCCGTCCCGCCACCGGGACTCACACGCACACGAGCAGCAGCAGCAAGAGGCTGCGGCGAGGGAGGCGTGGGTGGCGGACGCAAGAGCCATCGTCGAGCATGGATACAGGCGCGTGGTCCGGACGTCAAGCGCGGCGACGCAATGCCGTGCAATCGCGAAGCGATTCAGATGGGTTTCAGACAAAACGTTGCCGCGGAACCTGAGCCTCATGGAGTGTCGAACATGGTCCGAGGCGTCGAAGGGAAGGGAGGTGGGTTCCTGGTTCCACGTCGCCGGGATTGCGTCGCGGCATGCGATCCCGGGACGGTACGTCAGCCGACCGATGCCGCCGAATCGCGGCGTCCGATATATCCCCAATCAATGAAACGGACATCACAGCTCGCATTGCCGTTGCCGTCTCGCGGCGGTCGTCGCCCAGGCGCAGGGCGCAAACCGAAAGGCGAGAAGCCCCTGGTCTCGCACAAGGCGCGCGTGCGTTTCGACCAGCCTGCCGCCGTGCACGTCACCATGAGGGTTGCGCTGCATGTCTGGAACCTCCGCAGCCGCCGCTGCTTCCGCCTCATCGAGATCGCCCTGGCGGACGCGCGAGGCCGCTTCGGCTTACGCGTCGTCGAGTTTTCCGTGCTCGGCAACCATCTGCACCTCGTGGTCGAGGCAGACAGCAGCGCCGCGCTCTCCCGGGGAATGCAGGGCCTCTCCATCCGCATCGCAAAGGCGCTGAACCGCCTCATGCGCAGGAGAGGGTCGGTCTTCGCGGACCACTACCATCCACGCATCCTGCGCAGCCCTACGGAGCTGGTGGGCGCCATCGCGTACGTGCTCGGAAACGCGCAACACCATTACGGCATCTCCGGCCCCGACCCGTACTCGTCCGCAACCTGCAACCGCCAGCGTCTCCTCTCGCATCCGCGAAGCTGGCTCCTCCGCACCGGCTGGCGCCGCGCCCGCACCCGGCCACAGTGGCTCACCTGCGTGGGTCCACCAGGTTCGCGCTGACCAGCGGCGGCTCGACCCACGGCCGTGCGGCGGCGCTTGGACTGGTGCTTGACCTGGAGAACGACGGGAAGGTGGAATTTGACCGCGTCAATTGGTCTGGCATCGGGCTGTTTGTGATCGGAGCAGCCATTCTTCTGGTGAGAGGCGTGAGGCGATTCTTCGCTCGACGGTGATGGAACAGTAGCGCGAAGCAGCACCGTCCGCCGTCAGCGCTCGTGTCCCAATTGCGGGACCCGCCGCGAGGGGTGTGGAACAGCTGACGGATCCTCATGAGGGCGACCACTGACCGCCGCAACCCCTACGCCCCGATGAGCCTCCCGGCTGCCAGCCCTTGGCAGAAGTACTGGTTGAGCATGACGTCTCCTTTCTGCGCAGGGCGCAGAGCGAGACTGCGTCTGCGATTATGTGCCGAAGATATACCGACAGAGAACGCTCACATACGAAAGGCGGGCACGACCGAGGATGCGCGAGATATGCTATTTTAGAGCCACGTTTATGCACCGACGGAGACCACGATGAAGAGACCGGTCCTGGTGGTGCTGCTGCTGGTGGCCCTCGCCGGCTGTTTCCCCTATCACGCGAGGGTTGTGATGCCTCTCAGGACGCAGGTGGTCGACGCTGGTACCGGCCTGCCAATCAGCGGCGCCAAGGTGCTGCGCGTCATGTGCGACATCCACGATTTCACATGCTCGAACGCTACCGTCGATCGCGGGGAGACCGACCAGCAGGGACGGATCGATCTACCGGGGAAGCGGAAATGGCAGCTGGTGATCCCGCTTCCAGGAGGACTGCCCACCCCCAACCATCAGATCGCCATCTGGAAACCGGGCTATGTGGCCTTCGTGTTCTCGCAGTACGGCGACGTCGACCTCCTGAGCCGGAGGGGCTGTGAACGCCAGGACCTCTTGGCCGCACTCCACGAGATACCGGCAGAAAGGCGAGTGTACACTCCGAAAGATCAGCCGGAGCAACTGCTCCTCGATGGAAGGATCGCGCTGGAGAGAGAGGCGGCTGAGCATTGAACAGGACCAGCAATACGCACCGTCGACGAGAACCCAAGGCCGAATCGGCTTCGCTCTGTGCACGAAAGATGCCGCAGCCGGGGCGAAGAGCCCTCGGAGATCTTCACCGTCTTGATGAGGCGGCAGCGGATGTCGAGGAGCACGACGTAGAGCCGCTCCCGCTCGGCGTGGCAACCTCGCGCAGAAGCTCATGGACGCGCGCCGGATCCTGCAGAGGCTCGCCGCGCTTCGGCGGTGCACACGCGCCGCGGCGTCCCAGCTCGAACGCCGCGACGAGCGCCGCCGCGCGGAAGCTGTCGTCGGGAATGCGGTCATGCCGCGCTCACCCGCGCTTCAGCAGGCCCTCCGCCTCGAGGGCCGCGCGGACGCTGGGGCGCTGCGCGAGGCGGGCGCGGTAGTCCTTGAGGCCCGGCCACTTGCCGGGATCGAGGCCCGCCGGCCGCATCCAGTTCACCACCGTGAGCAGGTACGCGTCGGCGACGGTGAAGGTGTCGCCCATGACGAAGCTCCGCCCCGCGATCTTCTCCTGGGTCCAGGAGAAGCGGCGGTCGAGCCGCTCGCGCGCGGTCGGCTTCTCCACCTCCGGCCCGTGGAAGAGCGGCCAGTACGACTTGTGGATCTCCGTCGCGATGAAATTCAGCCATTCCTGGAGGCGGTAGCGCGCCATCGTCCCCGCGGGCGGAGCGAGGCCCGTCTCCGGCCGCTGGTCGGCGATGTACTGGAGGATGACGGCCGCCTCGGTGAGGCGCTCGCCGTCGTCGAGCTCGAGGACCGGCACGTAGCCTTTGTCGTTCACGTCCTCGAGCGCTCCGCCCGCGTCGAGCTGGTGCGTGGCGCGGTCGTACAGGACGAGGGTGAAGGGCAGGCCCGCTTCGCGGAGCGCGACGTGAGGCGCGAACGAGCAGGCGCCGGGAAAATAGACGAGCTTCATGATCTCCTCCCACCTCGATGGTGCAGGCTGGCGGCCAGCGTACCTGCCGGCAGCCGAAGGGCACCGGCGGGTCCAGCGGGTTGGACCTTATCGTGTTCGATCTTGAATTGGGCGGACATGGCGCGTCGGGCGGCCGGGGCCTCCGGCGGACGGCTACTGCCCGAGGAAGGGCTGGACCGCCGCGAGGAACGCCTCCGGCTGCTCCAGGGGCGGGCAGTGGCCGCAGGCGGGAATCTGCACCAGCCGCGCGCCGGGGATGCCTGCCAGGAGCTCCCCGGCCAGCGCCGGCGGAGTGGCCGCGTCGAGCTCGCCCACGAGGATCAGGGTGGGGTTGCGGATGCCCTGGAGCGCAGGCCGCAGGTCCACCCGCGCCAGCGCGCGGCAGGCGGTGGCGAAAGGCTTCGGCTGCATGCGCAGCAGCGCCTCGCGCCTCTCCGCCGGGGCCTCGGGGTGCGCCGCGAGGTAGGGTTCGGGAAAGATGCGCTTCACCGCAGTGGGCACGATGGCGGGCATGCCGCTGCGCTCCACCGCCTCGGCCATGGCGCGGAAGGGCGCGCGGCCCTCCTCGGGAAAGCAGGCGGCGGTGTCGGCGAGCACCAGCTTGTCCAGCTTCCCCCCGTGGCGCGCAGCCAGCGCCAGCGCGATGACTCCGCCGAAGCCGTTGCCGATCACCTCGGGCCTTCCCGGCAGCGTGCCGACGTACTCCGCGACGCGGTCGGCGTAGTCCTCCACCAATGGCCCCGCGGCCGCGCTCCCCCCGAATCCGGGCAGCGCCAGGAGCGAAACCCGCCGCGCGCGAGAGAGCGCCGGCACCACCGGCGCCCACGACTCCCTGCCGGTGAGCAGCGAATGGAGCAGCAGCAGATCGCGGCCCTCTCCAACCACCTCCACGTCGAATTCGCCTGCCATCAGTAGACTCCCAGGTGCTGGGTGAGGAACGACTCGTCGCCCTTGATCTTCTCCGCCGGCCCCGCGTACGCCACGCGGCCGCTCTTCAGCGTCACCACCTCGTCGGCCACGCCGAGCGCGAGCCGCGTGTTCTGCTCCACCAGCACGATGGAGAGGCCGCTCTCGCGCAGCCTCGCCAGCACGCGGCCCACCTCGGCCACGAGCTGCGGCGCCAGCCCCTCCGACGGCTCGTCGAGGAGCAGGAGCCGCGGATTGGTCATCAGGGCCCGGGCGAGGGCGAGCATCTGCTGCTCGCCGCCGGAGAGCGTGCCCGCCCTCTGCCGCTCGCGCTCGCGCAGCCGCGGGAAGGTGGCATACACCGCGCCCAGGTCCCAGGCGCCGCCGCCGCGCGCCGCCACCGTCAGGTTCTCGCGCACGCTCAGGCTGGGAAAGATGCGCCGGCCCTGCGGGACGAGGCCCACGCCCTTGCGCGCGATGGCCTCGGGGGCCAGTCCGCCGATGCTCTCGCCGAAGAGGGACAGCGCGCCGCTGCGCAGGGGCAGGAGGCCCACGATGGTGTAGATGCAGGTGGTCTTGCCCGCGCCGTTGCGGCCCAGGAGCGCCAGCACGCGCCCCTCGCCCAGCGAGAACGACACGTCGTGGAGCACGTGGCTGTCGCCGTAGAAGGTGTTCACGCCCGAAAGCGAGAGGGCCTCACGCGCCAAGGTAGATCTCCTGCACCCGCGCGTCCGCCACTACCTCGGCGCGCGTTCCCTCCACCACCACCTGCCCCTGGTGGAGCACGGTGATGCGCTCGGCGAAGGAGAGCGCCACGTCGAGGTCGTGCTCGATCATCACCATGGTCACCTGCGCCGGCACCTGCGACAACAGATTCTGGACGTCGCGGCGCTCCTCGCGCGAGAGCCCGGCGAAGGGCTCGTCGAGGAGCAGCACGCGCGGGTCCTGGGCCAGCGCCATGGCGATCTCCAGGCGGCGCTGCTCGCCGTAGGAGCAGGTCCGCAGCCGCCGCTCCGCCGCGTGCGAGAGCCCCACCCGCTCCAGCACCGCCAGCGCGCGCTCGCGCAGCCCGGCGCGGCGCGACAACTGCGCGAACGGGTTCCAGCGCAGCGCCGACCTTCCCAGGAGCGCGAGGGTCAGGTTGTGCAGCAGCGTGTCGTCGGGAAAGAGCGTGATCACCTGGTACGTGCGCGCCAGCCCCAGGTGCGCGCGCCGGTGCGGCCGCAGCCGGGAGATCTCGCGCCCGTGCACGCGGACGCTGCCGGAATCGGCGGGCAGATCGCCGGTGACGAGGTTGAAGAGCGTGGTCTTGCCCGCGCCGTTGGGGCCGAGCAGGAGCCTCCGCTCGCCCGGCGCGACCGAGAGCGAGACCCCGCGCACCGCGGGCAGGCCGCCGAAGGCCTTGGACATACCCTCGATCTGCAGCGCCGGAGTCATGCCGGGCGCAACCTGCGGCGCAGCCGCTGCAGCCCCGGCACCAGGCCCTCGGGCACGAAGATGACGATGACCACGAAGACCGCGCCGAGCAGCATCATCCAGCGGGTCACGTAGGCGCTGGCCACGTTCTTGAGCAGCACCACCACCACCGCGCCGGCGAGCGGGCCGAGCATGGTGCCGGCGCCGCCGGCGATCACCATCAAGAGCGCCTCGGCGGAATTGGGCAGCGCGAGCACGTGCGGGCTCACGAACTGGTTGTAGTAGGCCCAGAGCACGCCCGCGACCGCGCCCCAGAAGCCGGCGACCACGAAGGCGAGGTAGCGGAGCAGCCAGGTATCCCAGCCGAGCGCGCGCAGGCGGCGGGGCTGATCGCGCACGCCGCGCAGGCCGGCGCCGAAGGGCGAGGAGACCAGGCGCGCGACGAAGAAGAACGCGCAGGCGAAGACGGCCAGCGCGAAGAGGTAGAAGGCGCGGGGCGAGGAGAGGTCCAGCCCCAGCGGCCGGGGCCGGCTGAAGCCGGAGAGGCCGTTGTCGCCGCCGGTCACGCTCACCCAGCGGTAGGCGAGGCCCCAGAGGATCTGGCCGAGCGCGAGCGTGATCATGAGGAAGCCCAGGCCGGTGGCGCGCAG
>DASSQZ010000030.1:0-3445 GCA_035702105.1 Myxococcales bacterium
TACGCGAGCTGGGTTCAAAACGTCGTGAGACAGTTTGGTCCCTATCTGCTGTGGGCGTAGGAGGCTTGAGAGGCCCCGACCTTAGTACGAGAGGACCGGGTTGGACGGACCGCCTGTGTACCAGTTGTCACGCCAGTGGCATCGCTGGGTAGCAGTGTCCGGATCTGATAACCGCTGAAAGCATCTAAGCGGGAAGCAGACCTCAAGACTAGGCCTCCCGGGGGCAACCCCCTGAAGAGCCGTCGAAGACGACGACGTCGATAGGCCGGAGGTGTAAGCGCTGCAAGGCGTTGAGCTGACCGGTACTAATCGCTCGTGCGGCTTGGTCGTTCTTTCTCTTCGTTCATCCTTCGCTCGCTCGCGAAGGCCAGGGTCGAGCGCGGTGCAATCCGCCGCCGGCCGCAACCGCTGCTTGCGCATATGCACGCTTTCCCGGTGGCTACATCGTCGCCAGACGTCCTGCGGCGGTGTGGACCCCGGAACACCTTTCCGGTGGCTACATCGAAGGGGTCCTACCCGTTCCCATCCCGAACACGGAAGTCAAGCCCTTCAGAGCCGATGGTACTGCATGGTTTCCATGTGGGAGAGTAGGTCGCTGCCGGAATTTTCTCGTCGCGCGCACCCCCGTGCCGCGCGCAACTCCGATGACGCCCCGCCGCGCTGAGCACCGCTCGCGCCGCGGGGCGTCGCTTTTTTGATCCCGAAGACGTCGCGCTTGACCGTCCGGCGTGGGTCGGGGAGTCTCGCAGACGTGCCGCGCATCCACCTGCTCGACCAGACGCTCGCCAACCAGATCGCGGCCGGCGAGGTGATCGAGCGGCCCGCGGCGGTGGTGAAGGAGCTGGTCGAGAATGCCCTCGACGCCGGCGCCACCCGCATCGAAGTGGACCTCCAGGACGGGGGCCGCCGCCTCGTTCGGGTGCGCGACGACGGGTGCGGCATGTCGCCCGAGGACGCCGGGCTGAGCCTGCAGCGTCACGCCACCAGCAAGCTGCGCAGCAAGGACGATCTCTTCGGCATCCGCAGCTACGGGTTTCGCGGAGAAGCCCTTCCCAGCATGGCCGCGGTCAGCCGCTTCACGCTCCTGACCTGCGAGAAGGACGCGCCGCACGGAACCCGCGTCGAGGTGGACGGCGGCGCCGCCGCGCAGATCTCGGCGGCAGGAGCGCCTCCCGGCACCACCGTCGAGGTGCGCGACCTCTTCTGGAACGTCCCCGCGCGGCGCAAGTTCCTCAAGCGGGCGCAGGCCGAGCAGGCGCAGTGTCTCGACGCGGTCCTCCGCCTGGCCCTGCCGCGAGGCGACGTCGCCTTTGCCGTCCGCGACGGCGATCGCCTGCTGCTGCAACTCCAGGTGCGTGAAGACGCCCTCGCCGCGCGCGCCGAGGAGGCGCTCGGGCGCGAGGTGCGCGGCAACCTGGTGCCCTTCGAGGGCGAGCAACGCGGCATTCGCGCCTCGGGCCTCGCCGTCTCTCCCGCCCTCGAGTACGGCAGCGCGCGCAACGTCTGGCTCTTCGTCAACGGCCGCGCCATCCGCGACCGGTCGCTCACCCACGCCGTGCTCCGCGCCTACGGCGAGCTGATGCCGCACGGGCGCTATCCCGGCGCGCTGGTTTTCCTCGAGGTGAATCCCGCGGAGGTGGACGTCAACGTGCATCCCGCCAAGGCGGAGGTGCGCCTCGCCGACGCGAAGGCGGCGTGGGACGCGGTCCACGGCGGCCTCTCCCGCATCCTCGCCCGCGGCGAGTGGATGCCCGCGCCGCGGCAGGGCAGCGACGCGGCGGATGCGGCGCGCGCGTACGTCATGCCGCAGAGCGTGGAGCGGGTGGCGGAGGCGATCACCCGCTACGGCAACCGCAACCTGAGCGCGACCTGGTGGATGCCTCCCGCCCACGGCGCCGTCGCGCAGAGGCAGCAGGAGCCGCGCGAGCTGATGCCGCGCCCCGAATACTTCAAGGCGCTCCGGTATCTCGGCCAGCTCCACCGGACCTATCTCGTCTGCGAGGGGCCGCAGGGCCTGGTGCTGGTGGACCAGCACGCCGCGCACGAGCGCATGAACTACCAGCGGCTTCGCGCGCGCGCAGGCGCGAACGGCATCCAGCCGCTCCTGGTGCCACAGGTGGTGGCGCTCGCCCCGGCCGCGGCGGCGCGGGTCGCCGAGGCGACCGACCTGCTCGCTTCCATCGGCGTGGAGACAGAGCCCTTCGGCGAGGCCAGCATCGCCGTCAAGACGCTGCCCGCGCCTCTGGCGCGCCTGGCCGAACAGCCGCTCGCCGCCCTCCTCGCCGATCTCTCCGACGAGCTTTCGCTGCATGGCCGCGGCGAGTCGCTCGAGCGGATGCGCGACGCGCTCCTGGCGCGCGCCGCCTGCCACGCGAGCGTGCGCGCCCACGATGCGCTCACCCCCCAGGAGGCGCAGGCGCTGCTCGACGCGCTCGACGCCACCGACTACGGCGCCCGCTGCGCCCACGGAAGGCCGGTGGTGACGAGCTTCGACGGCGCCGAGATCGAGCGCCGGTTCGGGCGCGACTACGCCTCGCATTCGCACGCCGCTCCGGAAGAAGCGCTCTGACGTCGACGATCCGCCGCGCGCCGCGTATACGGGCAGCGCCCCACGTTATACTCTCGCCGCATGCAAGTAGCCGTCGAAGGCATCGTCGAGACGCTCCGGGGAGTGCCGCCGGCCCGCTTCCAGCCCGGCGAGATCTGCACCCGCCTGTCGGGAGTGTTCCTCGACGCGCGCACGCTCGCGCCGTACCTCCACTTCGCGCCGCGCCGCTACACCAGAAACCTCATCTACCGGGACGAGATCTTCGAGCTCCTCGCCCTCTGCTGGGAGCCGCGCACCGAGAGCCCCATCCACAACCATTCCGGCCAGCTCTGCTGGCTCTCCATCCAGCGCGGCGCGCTGCGGCTGGAGAACTTCGCCAGCCTCGACGGGCCGGGCCCGGGAACCGGCATCCGGCTGGTGCCGCGCGGCGGAGTCGATCGCGCTGCGGAGGGCGTGGTCGATCTGCAGCAGGGCGACGACGGCATCCACCGCGTCTCCAATCCGTTCGACGAGCGCGCCGTCTCGCTGCACGTCTACTCGCGCCCCTACGACAGCTGCCTCGCCTACGACCTTGCCGGCCGCACCGCGCGGGAGATCCGGCTGCACTACCACTCCGTCGGGGGCAAGCTGGTCGAAGGCCGCGCGGAGCGCCTCCAGTGAAGCTCGCCACAGCCTTCCTGCTCGCCCTCGCTGCGTGCGCGCACGCGCCGGCGAAGTCCGCAAGCGCGCCGGAGAAGGCGCCGGGAGTGGAGGTGCAGGACGCCATCCACGGCGCCCGCTACTCGCTTCCTTCCGGCCCCGACCTCTGGCAGGTGAGCCGCGAAGGAAACGCGCGCTCCGTCTCCGGCGTCGAGGCGGAGGTGAGCAGCTTCCCGATGGGGAAGACCACCTCCGCGG
>DASSQZ010000031.1:0-3173 GCA_035702105.1 Myxococcales bacterium
GTCATCGTCGGCCTCCCGCTGGCGCGCTTTGGGAGGAGGCCGACGATGACGAACCTGACGACTCTGTTGCCCCATGAACAACTCTTTGCCTATCGGGTGGCGCGCGACCTGGTGGTGGCGGTGCGGGAGGCGCGCATTTCGGATGGCGGGCTTCGCGACCAGGCCCTGCGAGCGGCGATGAGCGTTTGCCTCAACATTGCCGAGGCCTCGGGTAGGCCCGGGGCGGCGGATCAAAGGCGCGTTTACGGGATTGCGCGCGGGGAAGCTTGCGAGGTTGCGGCTGCGGTCGATGTTGCGGCGGCCGCCGGGCTCTGTCCTGCGGATGCCGGAGATCGAGCGCGCGAGCTGGCCGGGCGGGCTTATGCGCTGCTGACGGGGCTGATGAGGCGATGAGCCGGACGGCGAATTTGCGAGGCGATCGCGGCGGGATCGTGCCGCTGCGGGGGCCGGTCGCGCAGGGGCGCCCGACGGGTTACAAGGCGGTCATGCAGGATGCCTGGGACCCGGGGCAGTACGAGCGCTTCCGCACCGAGCGGGAGCAGCCCTTCCACGACCTGCTCGCCCTGGTGCGGCGCCGTCCCGGCATGCGCATCGCCGATCTCGGCTGCGGAACCGGCGCGAACACCCTGGTGCTGCACCGCGAGTTGCAGGCGCTGGAGACGGTGGGCCTCGACGCGTCCGCGGCGATGCTGGCCAGGGCGCCCACCGCGCCAGGGCTGCGCTTCGAGCGCGGCGACATCGCCAGATTCGCGCCGCCTGCGCCCATCGACCTGGTCTTCAGCAACGCCGCGCTCCACTGGGTGCCCGATCACGCGGCGCTCCTGCGCAGGCTGACGGCGGCGCTCGCGCCCGCTGGCCAGCTGGCGGTGCAGATGCCCATGAACGACGCGCACCCGTCGCACCAGACGGCGTTCGAGCTGGCCCGGTCGCCGGCGTTCCGCGGCCAGCTTGGAGGGTTCGAGCGCCGGGCCCCGCTGTTCGAGCCGGAGCGATACGCGGCCTGGCTGCACAGGCTCGGCTACGAGCGCCAGCACGTGCGCGTGCAGGTGTACGGGCACCTCCTGGAGAGCCGGGAGCAGGTGGTGGAGTGGGCCCGCGGAGCGCTGCTCACCGAGTACCAGCAGCGCCTGCCGCCGCACGCCTGGGAGCAATTCCTGAGGCGGTATCGCGAGCTGCTGCTTCCGCAGCTGGAGGACGACAGGCCGTACTTCTACACGTATCCGCGCATCCTCATCTGGGGCGCGCTGCCTGAAAAAGCAGCGGGCGCCTCCTGAGGGGCGCCCGCTCATGTTCCCGTCGTCTGTTGTCGACCTGGATGCCGTACCGTTGCGCGAGCGAAGGAGCCGGGAACCGTAAAAACACGCAGCTCGTACCATGTGAGCCGAGGGCGCACAAGGCGGCAACTTGCCGCGCCCTGCGTCCGGCCCCCGCCCGGAGGCCGGGGACGTCGCGCAGGACTTTCGCCGCCGGCGCTGGTTCTCGTCTTCTCAGCGGATTCCGGACATGCGCGCGCGGGCCGCGGCCAGCGCCTCGTGGATCTCTTCCAGCGCGGTGCGGCTGCGGGCCGCGTCGTCGGCCTGCGCCGCCGCGGCGAGCAGCTCTTCGGCGAGGCGGTCGCGCTCGCCGCGCGCGGCGAGGAGCTCGGCGCGGGTCTCGTCCCGCTCGGCGGTGCGGCGCTGCAACTCGGCGGTGAGGCGCTGGGCGGCCTCCTGCGCCTGGGCGGCCTCGGCGCGGGCGGCAGCGAGCTGCTCCGCGCCTGTCGCGAATCGCGCCTTCTCCTCGCGCAGCTCGCGGGTGAGCCGCGAAACCTGCGCCAGCGCGCCGTCGCGCTCGGCCTCGAGCAGCTCGACGTCCGAGCGCAGATCGCCCAGCTCGGCGAGGCGGGCGTGAAGATCGGCGGTGAGGCGAGCCGCGTCGGCGCGTTGCTCGCGCGACTCGTCGGCGGCGGCGCGGAGGGCGGCGAGGGCCGCGTCGAGGTCGGCCTTGAGCCGCGCGTTCACGTCGGCGGCGCGGGAGAGATCGGCGGTCAGCTCGTGAGCGAGGGCGGTGACCTCGGCGGCAGGGGAAGAGCGGCGCGGAGCGCGCGGGCGATCGGGGGGGGCGACGGCCGCCGGATTGCGTGCGGGTGCGCGTTCCGCTGCGCGATCGGGTGCGCGCGTGCGAACCGGCTCCGGCGGAGCGGTGCGGGGCTCGGGCGGAGCGGTCCGGGGGGCCGGCTCGGATTCGCCGGGGGCGCGGCCGGGGATGGATGGAGCGAGGTCGACGACGGCGGCCATCGGAGGCATCGACGCAGCGTCGGCCGGGGTTGCGCCCGCGACCTCGGGACCGGGCGCTCCTGCTGCATTCTCCGGTCCCTCGGAAGCCAAGTTCCCGGACCCCGCGCGTTCGACGCTCTCAAACGCTTCCGGCGCGGCGCCCTCCGCCTCGGGAGGCGGCGACGACCCTGCCAGGGCCTCCGTCTGGGCGAGCTCCTCTGCCTGGGCCAGTTGCTCGTCGAGGGCGCGGCCGAGCCTCACCCGGGGCCGGAACCTGGGGACGTTTTCCTCGAAGCCGCGCTTCATGCGCTCTCCACCGCCTTCAGCCGCACCGGCGCCCCGATGCGCGCCTGCACCTCGTTCAGCACCGCCTGGATGTCCTGCGCGCCCTTGCTCTCCGGGTCGTAGGCGAAGATGGGAATGCCCTCGCTGGAGGCCTGCGCGAACTTGGTGCACTGGCGGATCACCTGCTTGAGCAGGAACTCCGGATAGTGCTTCTCCAGCGCCTCCTTGGCCTCCTTGGCGATCTTGTAGGTCGCGTTGTAGGCGTTGATGACGATGAAGATGTGGTCGAGCACGTGCTCCAGGTCCTCCTCCAGGCCCTGCACGGTCTCGAAGAGCAGCTTGAGCCCGTGGAAGGAGAGGAAGTCGGCCAGCACCGGCACGAACAGATCGTGCGCCGCCATCAGCGCGTTGAGGTTGAGCAGCCCGAAGGAGGGCGGAGCGTCGAGCACCGCGAAGTCGTAGGACCCCTCGGCCTCCTTGAGCACGTTGCGAAGCCGGAACTCGCGCGCCGCCAGCGGCATGAGCGAGAGGTCGATGGTGCTCATGGTCAGGTTGGAGGGCACCAGGTCCAGCCCCGGCATCCCGGTGTGCACGATCACCTCGTGGAGCGGCGTCTTCTTGATGATCGCGTCG
>DASSQZ010000032.1:0-14284 GCA_035702105.1 Myxococcales bacterium
CACCTTCCACCGCTTCGGCCTGCCCACCATCGTCTGGGGCGCGGTGCTGCCCGACATCACCTACGCCAACGACTTCAAGGAGATCCACCGCGTCAACGGCACCATGATCAACCAGAACGAGGCCAACGCGAAGCTCGTCACGGGCCAGGGCTACAGGAAGTTCGCCGTCATCCACGACACCACCGACTACGGCAAGGGCCACGACAAGTACTTCACCCAGTTCGTGAAGCAGCACGGCGGCGAGATCGTGGGCGACTTCGGCGTCACCGCCGACCAGCAGGACTTCACCGCCGAGCTGACCCAGATCAAGGCCCTCAATCCCCAGGTGCTCTACTTCGGCGGCCTCACGCCCATCGGCGTGCGCATCCGCGCGCAGATGGACAAGCTCGGCCTCAAGGCGCAGTTCGACGGCACCTCGGGCATCGTCAACGACGACTTCATCAAGGCGCTGGGGCCGCTGGCCGAGGGCGTTCTCGCCTTCCGCGAGGGCGCGCCCGCCGAGAAGCTTCCCGGCGGCCACCAGTTCCTCGCCGACTACAACAAGCAGGGCTACTCCAATCCGCCGGAGGCGTACGGGCCCTTCGCCTACGCCGCGGCGGTTCTCCTGATGGACGCCATCGAGAAGGCGGGCCCCGACCGCAAGAAGATCATCCAGCAGCTCTCGCCCGCGCACGTGAAGGACGTCGACTCCATCGTCGGGAAGATCACCTTCGACGAGCACGGCCAGAACACGGTGCCGGCCATCACCAAGTACGTGGTGCAGGACGGCAAGTGGGTGCTCTGGGAGGACAGCGAATACGCCAGCGGGAAGCGGAAGCTCGCCGGCAAGTAGCCATGCCGCTCAGCCTGCTCGGCCAGTACGTCGTCAACGGCGCGATGCTGGGCATGATGTACGCGCTCGTGGCGGTGGGCTTCACGCTCTTCTTCGGCGTGCTCGACGTCATCCAGTTCGCCCACGGCGACGTGGTGGCGGCGGGGGCCTTCGCCGGCCTGCTCACCTGGACGGCGCTCTCCGCCCTGGGCGTCACCTCGCCTGCCCTCCTGCTTCTCGCGGTGCTGCTGGCCGCGGCAGCCGCGACTGCCCTCCTCGGCGTCCTGGTGGGCCGCTTCATCGTGCTGCCGGTGAAGAGCGCGCCGCAGCTCAACGTGCTCCTGGTCACGCTGATGGGCGGCACGGTGCTGCGCGAGGCCATCCGCCTCTTCTACCCGGGCGGCTCGCAGCCGCAGCGGTTTCCCGCGCTGCTCCCCTCGACGGGGTGGAACTTCGGCGCCTTCCACCTGCGCTTCGACAACGTGATCCTCCTCGCCGCCGGCGCGCTGCTCATCGCCGGCACGCATCTGCTCATCACCCGCACGCGCCTGGGGCTCGCAATCCGCGCCGTGGCCCAGGACGAGGAGACGGCGCGCACCATGGGCATCGACTTCCGCGGCGTGGTGCTGGTGACCTTCGCGCTCGGGTCGGTGCTGGCGGCGTTCGCCGGCGTGATGGACGGCCTCTACTACAACGAGGTCTTCTTCGGCATGGGCCTGCTCCTCGGCGTGATCGGCTTCGCCGCCGCCCTCCTCGGCGGCCTCGGCAACCTCTACGGCGCCATCGTGGGCGGCTTCCTCTTCGCCGCGCTGCAGACGGTGGGCGCGGTGGCGCTGCCCTTCGCCAGCGCCTACAAGGACGTGTTCGCCTTCGGCGTGGTGATCGTGTTGATGGCGCTGCGTCCCACCGGCCTCATCGGCGAGCGCGCGAGCGAGCGGGTATGAGGGCGACGCTCCTCGCGCTCGCTGCCACCGCCTTCACCTGGTTCCTGCTCCGCGCCGAGTCGCAGGAGGCCATCGCCTTCCTCGTCCTTCTGGCGGTGGTCGCCGGCGCGCTCGCGGCGCGGTTCAAGCCGCTGCGCGGCGCGGCGCCGGAGCGGCGGGTGCAGGGCCTCGCCGTCGTGGCGGTGATCGTCCTTGCGCTGCTGCTCCGCGAGGACGACTTCTCGCTGCTCCTCATCTGCCGCATCCTCATCGTGGTCGTCGCCTGCCTGGGCCTCAACGTGCAGTTCGGGTACGCGGGCGTGGTGAACTTCGCCGGCGCCAGCTTCTTCGGCGTGGGCGGCTACACCGCGGCGGTGCTCTCCCGCGGCACCGGCATGCCGCACCTGCTCGTGCTCTTCTGCGGCGGGGTGGCCGCGGCGCTGGTGGGCACGGTGCTGCTCCTTCCGGTGCTGCGCACCCGGGGCCACTACGCGGCCCTCGTCACCATCGCCTTTGCCCTCCTCTTCCGCACCTTCCTCGAAGTCAACGACACCCTGGGGGGACCCCAGGGGCTCAAGCTGCGCGAGTTGGTGATCGGGCCCTTCCACTTCAACGACCCGGTGGCGCTCGGGCCCTTCGAGGGCTCGTTCTACCTGCGCTACGTGGCGCTCGCGCTGGCGCTGCTGATCCTGGCCTTCGGGTTGGCGCAGCGGCTGGAGCGGTCGTCGGTCGGCGTGGCGCTCGACGCCGTCCGCCTCGACGAGCTTGCCGCGGCGAGCTTCGGCCTCGACGTGGCCCGCTGGAAGATCACCGCCTTCACCCTGGGCAACTTCGTCACCGGCGTGGCCGGCGCACTCTCGGCGTTCATGATCGGCTTCATCGCCCCCAACAACTACACCTTCGCCGAGTCGCTGATCTTCGTCTCCATCCTGCTGCTCGGCGGCATCGGCAATCCCTGGGGCCTCTCTCTCGCCACCGCCATCGTCATCCTGCTGCCGGAGAAGCTCCAGGTCATCCAGGAGTACCGGTTCCTGCTCTTCTCGGCCATGGTCATCCTCATCCTCCTCTACCGGCCCGCGGGCCTCCTCCCCCGCCCGCTGCGCCGCCTGGGGCCCAGAGCATGAGCGCGCCGCTGCTCCGTTGCCGCGCGCTGACGCGGCGCTTCGGCGGCCTGGTCGCGCTCGACTCGCTCGATCTCGACGTCGAGGCCGGCTCGGTGACGGGCCTGATCGGCCCCAACGGGTCGGGCAAGACCACCTTCTTCAACGTGCTCACCGGCATCTTCCCTGCCAGCGCGGGCGAGGTGAGCTTCGCCGGGGCGCCCATCACCGGCCTCACGCCGCAGGGCGTGTACCGCATCGGCATCGCCCGCACCTTCCAGCGCTCGCGGCTCTGCCTGCCGCTCTCCATCTTCGACAACCTCATGATCGGCAACCACCGCCACCTGCACCACGGGCTCTGGTTCAACCTCGTGCAGAGGCGGGCGCTGCAGCGCGAGCTGGAGGAGAGCTTCGCCGCCGCCCGCGCTCTCGTGCAGGTCTTCGATCCGCCCCTCTCGGAGCGGCTGCTGGAGCCCGCGGGGCGCATCCCGATGATCGACCGCCGCCGCGTGGAGGTGTGCCGCGCCCTGATCAGCCGGCCGAAGCTGCTGCTCCTCGACGAGCCCTCCGCCGGGATGACGCACGAGGAGACGGTGCGGCTGATGGACGACATCCTCAAGGTGCAGGAGCAGCTCGGCATCACCATCATCCTCATCGAGCACGAGATGACGGTGATCGAGCGCATCACCCGCCGCTGCGTGGTGCTCAACTACGGCCGCAAGATCGCCGAGGGCACCTATGCCGAGGTGTCGCGCGACGCGCAGGTGCGGCAGGCCTACCTGGGGCTCGCCTGATGGAAGAGCTGCGCGTCGAGAACCTCTTCACCGCCTACGACCGCGCCGACGTGCTCGAGGACGTGTCGCTCACCGTGGAGAAGGGCAGCATCACCTGCCTGCTCGGGTCCAACGGCTCCGGCAAGACCACCCTGATCCGCTCCATCCTCGGGCTCACGCCCCCGCGGCGGGGCAAGGTGCTGTTCGGCGGCCGCGACGTGACCCGGCTTCCCACCCACCGCATCGTCGCGGAAGGAATCGCCTGCATCCCCGAGGGCCGCAAGGTGTTCCCGCGGCTCACCGTGGTGGAGAACCTGCGCCTCGGCGCATATCTGGAGACGGACCCGCAGGCCGTGCGCCGCCATCTCGAGCGCGTGTTCGCGGTCTTTCCGCTGCTGGCCGACCGGCGGCAGCAGCTCGCCGGCACCATGTCGGGGGGCGAGCAGGCCATGGTCTCCATCGGCCGCGGCCTGATGGGCGCCCCGAAGCTCCTGCTCGTCGACGAGCCCTCGCTCGGGCTCTCCCCGCGCTTCGTGCAGGAGAACTTCGCCGTCATCCGCCGGATCAACGAGCAGGGAGTGACGGTGTTCCTGGTGGAGCAGAACGTCCACCAGACCCTCGCCATCGCCCACCGCGGCTATGTACTCTCCAAGGGCCGGGTCGTGGCGCAGGGAGCGGCGGCGGATCTGATGAAGGACGATCAGGTGCGCGCCGCGTATTTCGGGAGGGGCGCATGAACGCCGTCGAGCTGACGCGGGAGCTGGTGCGCATCGACACCGTCAATCCGGTCTCGCCCGAGCGGCCCTGCGCCGACCTGCTCGGGCGCCTGCTCGAGCAGGAGGGATTCTCGGTCCGGGTGCACGAGTTCGCGCCGGGGCGCGCCAGCCTGGTGGCGCGCCGCGAAGGGGGCGGCCCGCCGCTCTGCTTCGCCGGCCACATCGACACCGTGCCGCTCGGCGCGGCGCCCTGGAAGCGGGAGCCCTTCGGCGGGGAGATCGACGCCGGCAAGCTCTATGGCCGCGGCTCCAGCGACATGAAGAGCGGAGTGGCCGCCATGGTGGCGGCGGCGCTGCGGCTGGGCCGGTCGCCCCTGCGCAAGGCGGGACTCACGCTCGCGATCGTGGCGGGCGAGGAGACCGGCTGCGAGGGCGCCGCGCACCTCGCCCGCACTCCCGGCGCGCTGGGAGAGGCCTCCGCCATGATCGTGGGCGAGCCCACCGGAAACGTGCCGGTGCTCGGACACAAGGGCGCGCTCTGGCTGCGCGCCCGCACCCGCGGCGTCACCGCCCATGGCTCCATGCCGTCGATGGGCGTGAACGCGGTGGTCAAGGCGGCGCGCGCGGTGCTGGCGCTGGATGCCTTCCGCTTCGAGGTGCCGCCGGACCCGTTCCTGGGCGGGCCCACGCTCAACATCGGGCTCATGCAGGGCGGCATGAACGTCAACTCGGTGCCCGACGAGGCGGTGATCGGCATCGACATGCGCACCATCCCGGCCCAGGACCACGCCGCGCTCCGCGCGCGCCTGCAGCAACTGCTCGGCAACGACGTGGAGCTGACGGCCATCGTCGACCTGCCCGGGGTGCGTACCGCCGAGGACCACCCCTTCGCGCAAGCGGTGCTGGAGACGGTGGCGCGCGTCACGGGCGAGCGGCACCCGCCGGGGGCCGCGACCTACTTCACCGACGCGAGCGTGCTCACGCCCGCCTTCGGCGGCATTCCCACGGTGGTGCTGGGGCCCGGGGAGATGGCGCTCTGCCACCAGACCGACGAGCACTGCCGGGTGGAGCGCATCGAGCAGGCGGTGGAGGCGTACGCGGAGATCGCCCGCGTGCGGTGCGGCGCATGATCGGCGCCGCGCGAGCGGTGGAGATGCTCTCGCGCCGCGAGCTGTCGGCGGAGGAGCTGGTCGACCAGTGCTTCGCGCGCATCGAGCAGCGCGAGCCCGCGGTCCACGCCTGGGAAGCGCTCGACGCGGAGGGCGCGCTGCGGGAGGCGCGCCGCATCGACGGGCTGCTCGAGCGCCCGCCGCTCTTCGGCCTGCCGGTGGGAATCAAGGACCTGATCGACACCGCCGGACTGCCCACCGCGTACGGCTCGCCCATCTACCGCGGGCACGTGCCCATCGCCGACGCCGCCTGCGTGCGCGCGCTGCGGCGGGCTGGCGCGGTGGTGCTGGGCAAGACGGTGACCAGCGAGTTCGCCGTCTATACGCCGGGCAAGACGCGCAATCCCCGCGATCCCTCCCGCACGCCGGGCGGATCGTCGAGCGGCTCCGCGGCTGCCGTCGCGGACGGAATGGTGCCGCTCGCGCTGGGCACGCAGACCGCCGGCTCGGTGATCCGGCCGGCATCGTTCTGCGGGACCCTCGGCTGGAAGCCGTCTTTTGGACTGCTGCCGCTCGAGGGCGTCCGCCCCATGGCGCCGTCGCTGGACACGCTGGGCTTCTTCGTCCGCGAGATCGCCGACGTGCCGGTGGCGCTCTCGGCGCTGGGCGCGCCGCTGCGCAAGCACGAGGTCGCGGCCAAGCCCGTCTTCGGGCTCTGCAGGACGGAGGCGTGGGACCGCGCCGAGCCGGGCACCCGTGCCGCCGTCGAGGGCGCCGCCGCCCGCCTCGAGCTCGCAGGCTCGCCGGTTCGCGAGGTCGCCCTCGGACCTTCCTTCGCAGGCCTGATCGAGACGCAGATCGCCATCATGGGCGCGGAGGCCGCGGTGTCCCTGCGCCGCGAGCTGGAGGAGCGGCCCCACGATCTCAGCCCGCGCCTGCGCGAGTTCCTCGAGGCAGGGCGGGCGGTCACGCCGGAGCGGCTCCGCGCCGCGCATTTCCAGGCGGACACCTGCCGCCGGGAGCTGGAGACGCTCTTCAAGGGCGTCGACGCGATCCTCACGCCGGCGGCGATAGGAGAGGCGCCGGAGGGGCTCTCCAGCACCGGAGACCCGCTCTTCGACCGCATCTGGACCCTGTTGGGGAATCCCTGCGCGTCGCTGCCGGTGCTGCAGGGGCCGGCGGGCTTGCCGCTCGGGCTCCAGCTCGTGGCGCCGCGCGGGAGGGACGAGGTCCTGCTCGGGACCGCAGAGTACGTGCTGCGAGAGCTCGCCCCGGCCCAGCCCCGAACGCTCTAGTCCCACGCCAGCCGCGCGCGCTGCGACCAGTACTCCTCGGCGGGCAGTCGCATCTCCTCCAGGGCGCGGAGATCCTCCTCGGCGAGATTCACCCGCTGCGCCTGCAGATTCGACGCCACCTGCTCCTCCGTCGCCGCGCCGAGCAGCACCAGGTCCGCCCATCGCTCCTTCGCCACGAACGCCAGCGCCACCGCGTCCGCGGGTGAGCCCAGCCGCTCCGCCACCGCGCGCAACGGCCCGTCCCTTCCCGCATCGCCGCGCGGCGTGAGCCGTCCGTTGGCCAGCGGCTCCTTCACCAGCACCGCGAGCCCGGCATCGTGCGCCTCGCGCAGGCCGGGGCCGGCCTTCCGCTCCAGGACGTTCCACGTCGCCTGCACCGCGGAAAAGAGCTGCTCTCCGTCGAAGCGCAGATCGACCGCCCGCCGCAGCGTCTCCAGTTGCGACAGGCCAGTCACGGTGACGCCGAGAAAGAGCCCGCCCTCGCGGAGCCGCCGCAGCTCGCCGATCACCTGCGCGTCCTCCAGCACGCCCGTCTCCGGCGTCGCGGAGTGGATCTGGTAGAGGCCCAGGTAGGGGCCGAGGATGGACGTCGACTCCGCGGCCTGAGCCCGGAGCATCTCCACGCCGTGGTCCTTGACCTCCTGCACGCGGCCGTCCACCTGCCAGTCGCCGGTGTAGCGGTAGCCCCACTTCGAGCCGATGGCGACCTCCCCCGGTCGGATGCCGCGGCTGTCTACCCACGAGCGCAGGAACGCCTCGGCGCGTCCATAGGATCGCGCCGCGTCGAAGTACCGGACGCCGAGCGCGAAGGCATGGTCGAGCACCCGGTGGGCGTGCGCCTCCATCGCCTCGACGGACCGTCCCTGCGGCAGATCCCGGGCGTGGCCCACGGTGATGTACGCGGGCCGGCCCAGCGCCGCGAGGCCGAGCCCGAATCCCGAGAGCACGGGGCCGGTGCGCCCCAGCCGCTGCGTCACGGATGCGACGCGGCAGGCGCCGAGTAGTGCCGCGAGGGGAGCTCACCCGGCAGCGCCGGCACCGGGTCGGCGGTGACCTCGTCGACGTAGCACCAGGCCCACGCCGCCCCGGGCTCGAAAGCGCGGATGACCGGGTGCCGCGTCTTCTGGAAGTGCGCGGTGGCGTGCTGGTTGGGCGACGAGTCGCAGCAGCCCACGTGCCCGCAGGCCATGCAGAGCCGAAGCTCGACCCACGAATCGCCCGTCTCCAGGCACTCCTTGCATCCGTGGCCGCTGGGCTTCACCGGCTGCCGCTGCCGCGAATCCACCTTGTCGAGATGAGCGCAGGTATCTGCCATCGCATCCTCCAGCTCAGAACATTCCGTTGTCGTTGGCCGAGGTCGGCGGAACGCGCTGCAGCACGTCCCAGTGCTCGACGATCCTGCCGCCCCCGTCGAAGCGGAAGATGTCGATGCCCGCCCAGTCGCTGTCGCCGGGCCACTGTTGCCTGCAGTGCAGGACCACGTAGTCTCCCTCGGCGATGGCGCGCCTGAACTCGACGCGCTTGCCGGGATACTCGCGCGCCATCCGCTCGAAATACTCGATGAAGTACTGCTTCCCGTCGGCGACTCCCGGGTTGTGCTGGGTGTAGCGGTCGCCGGCGTATTTCTCGATGGCCTCGCGCGGCTTGCAGGCGTTGAACATCAGGTCGTAGAAGGCCATGGCGTTGCGCTTGTTCTCTTCGAGCCGGCTGTCCATTCGAGCCTCCGGAAATCGCGCGCGCATCCTCTCCCCTGTCGAGCGGATGTTCCAGTCCGATTCGCGGGACTGTCCAACCGCGGGAACCTCCCCCTGCCTGGATGCTCCAGAACAGACGGCGCGGCGGGCCCTCGCCCGCTCGCGACGTGCGTGCGCGGACGCGCTAAGGTTCCGCCTCGCCCGAGAGGTGAAACGCAATGAGCGGACCACAGGAACTGAAGGGGCCCGACCTGGCCGCAGGCATCGATCCGTCGCAGTTGAAGGAAGGCGAGCCGCTGCTCGGGCACGCCGCGGGCGAGCCGGTGGTGGTGGTGAAGAGCGGCGGCCAGGTCTGCGCGGTGGGCGCGTCCTGTTCGCACTACGGCGGTCCCCTGGCGGAGGGGATCGTCGAGGGCGGCACCATCCGCTGCCCCTGGCACCATGCCCGCTTCGACCTGCGCAGCGGCGCGGCGGAGCGCCCCGGACGCGACGCCATTCCCTGCTATCGCGTGGAGGGGCAGGGCGGCCGGTTGCGGGTCGGCGCGCGGCTCACTCCTGCGCAGCCCGTGCCGGCCGCCGGCCCCGAGAGCGTGGTCATCGTCGGCGGCGGCGCGGCCGGCAACGCCTGCGCCGAGGAGCTGCGGCGCAAGGGCTACCGCAACCCCATCACCCTGATCGCCGGCGAAGGCACCACCCCGGTGGACCGGCCCAACCTGAGCAAGGACTACCTGGCCGGCACCGCGCCGGAGGAGTGGATTCCGCTGCGCGGCCGCGACTTCTATGCAGAGCAGGGCATCACGCTGCTGGAAGGCGTGGAGGCCACCGGCATCGACACGGCGCAGCGCGAGGTCCGGCTCTCGAGGGGCGGACCGCTGCGCTACGGCGCGCTCCTCGTCGCCACCGGCGCAGAGCCCATCCGCCTGCCCATTCCCGGCGCCGAGCGCGCGCTCCTCTTGCGCACGCTCGCCGACAGCAGGGCCATCATCGCGCGCGCCGCGGAAGGGCAGCGGGCGGTGATCGTCGGCGCCAGCTTCATCGGCCTGGAGGTCGCCGCCTCGCTGCGCGCGCGCAAGCTCGACGTCTCCATCGTCGCGCCGGAGTCGCGCCCGCTCGAGCGCGTGCTCGGCCCCGAGCTGGGCGACTTCGTCCGCGCGCTGCACGAGGAGCACGGCGTCCATTTCCACCTCGGCCGCAAGCCGGTCCGCATCGACGCGGGCTCGGTGGCGGTGGACGACGGCACCACGCTGCCCGCCGACCTGGTGGTGATGGGCGTGGGCGTGCGCCCGCGGCTCAAGCTCGCCGAGCAGGCCGGGCTGGCCATGGACAAGGGCGTGGTGGTGGATGCCACCCTGCGCACCAGCGCGGACGGCATCTGGGCGGCCGGCGACATCGCGCGCTTTCCCGACGCGCGCAGCGGCCGCCTCATCCGGGTGGAGCACTGGGTGGTGGCCGAGCGCCACGGCCAGCACGCCGCGCGCGCCATGCTGGGCGCTCGTGACCCGTACAACGACGTGCCCTTCTTCTGGAGCCAGCACTACGACGTGCCCATCAACTACGTCGGCTACGCCGAGGGCTGGGACTCGCTTCACGTCTCCGGCAGCGTCAAGGATCGCAACTGCCTCGTCGCCTACCGGCAGGCCGGGCGCACCCTGGCGGTGGCCTCCATCTACCGCGACAAGGAGAGCCTGCTGGTCGAGGCGGCGATGGAGCGCGGCGACGACGCGGAGGTGGAGAAGCTCCTGCGCGCCTGATCCCGTCCCCGCGGGATTCAGCCCGCGTGCACGCGGAACCAGAGCATGATCTCGCGCAGGTCGAAGAAGCCCGGGCCGCCGGCGACGACGCCGCTGCTCGCGCCCACCTGCTGGAAATAGCCGTCGAGAGAGAAGCGGACGCCGAGGTCGAGCGCGCGGACCGGACTGACCACCGCCTCGAGCGCCACCGGCAGGAAGAAGAGCACCTGCGTGCCTGCGGAGCTTCCCGAGGCCGGAAAGGTCACGTTGGTGGAGAAACCCGCGTGGAGGCCGAGGGCGAACGACGGGTCGGGTTGCAGGAGGAGGCCGGCGGGGAGATTGATGCCCAGCACCGTGCCGCTGTTCCGGTCTCCGCCGCTCAGGACGAGGAAGTCCGACGCCAGCTCGGTCAGTCCACTCGCGCCGACGTACAGCCCGGTCCCCCGCTGGCCGACGTTGTTGAAATGGCCGAAGTGGACCGCGCCGCTCCGGCCGCTGACGAACGCGAGCGTGGGAGAAAACGCCACCTTGATCGGCGCCCCGATTCCCCCGAAGAAGCGGTTGGTGTGGGGAACGGCGGCGGTGCCGTCGCCATTGAATCCGATCCTCTCGAATCCGGCATCGAGGCGCAGCGCTGCGTCCGGGCCCACCGCCAGGAGCGCGCTGCCGAGGACCGAACCGAACCCCGCTCCGGGATTGATCGGCAATGCGGTGGCGAGGCCCAGTTGCACCCGGTCGCTGGCGCCGAAATCCAGGCCAAAGGAAAGCGTCTCGCCGGTCAGCGTGGTCGAGGTGACGCCCGCCACGCTCCCGGTTGCCCAGTTCGTGTAGGTGCCGTGGAGCGTGGCGTCGACGGCGCCGCGCGGCAACGTCACCGGCCTCGCGATCAGCGGCTCGACGTCGCGGGCCAGCGCCGCGGTGGCGCACAGCGCCGACAGGATCAGCGCGCGAAGGCTGAGCATGCGCGCCTCATATCAGACACCGCCGCCCGCATCGACCTCCGCTCAGCGGCGTGCGCGAGTCGATGCCACCAGGAACGCCGCCCACACCACCGTCGCCGAGAGGAACGCCGCCGCCGCGCCGCCCAGCCAGCGGTAGACGTGCGCGGCGTCCACGTTGACCAGCACGCGCATGAGCAGCGCCGCGAGGAGCAGGGCGCCCATCAGGGCCACCGGCCACGGCTGGGTGAAGAGGATCTTCTCGTGGCCGCCGTGCGAGAGCACCACGTGCGTGGAGATGCAGAGGGCGAGGAGCCCGAAGCAGCCGATGAAGACCACATGGAGCCCGGCCTTGGGATATTCGGGGAACAGCGCCACGCAGGCGTAGCCGAGAGGGAGCATCCAGGCCGCCGTCCAGATGAAGCGCCGGTGAAGCCCCGGCACGGTGGGCCGCCGCCAGATCTCCGCCGAGAGGAGCAGCACCGCGAGCACCACCGCGGCGCGGAGCGCGAACCCCAGGCGAATCGAGACCAGCGCCTCGACGAAGAAGGTGGCGATGAAGGCGAGCCCCGCCGCCAGGTGCCACAGCTTCGCCGACCGCGAAGAGGCCGCGGCCAGCGGAGGCACCGCCCGCGTGATCACCGGCAGGAGCATGCCGCCCACCCCGAGCACCAGGCCGGTGAACATCCCCTGCAGGATGATGGAGCGGCCGGCGTCGTGCAGCCAGAACGTCTCCTCGCCCATGGCCGCGCCCACCCCGGCGAGGACCGATCCGCCCACTCCCATGAGCAGGGCCAGCACCACCCAGACGAAGCTGTTGGGCACCCGCAGCCCCGCGCCCGGCGCGCGGAAGCGGCTGACGGCGAACTGGATCAGCACCGCCATGAGCAAGAGCCAGGGAAGCTGCGAGAGCGCCCACATCTCGTACCAGGCGCCGATGACGACGAGCACGGGGCAGGCGATCGAAAGCGCCATCTGCCAGGCCGCCGGCGGCGCCGTGCCCGTGCGGCGGGGAATGAGGGTGAAGAGGAACCCCACCGCGAAGCAGGTCATGAAGCCTTCGATCTGCGCGAAGGCGTGGAAGATCGATCGGTACTCGCCGATCACGCCGATGGCGAGAAGGAACCAGTGGAGGACGCCGGTCCAGGCGAGCAACACTCCGAGGGGAAAAAAGATGCGATAGGGGTCGGTGCGCCAGCCGGGGGCGGCGATCGGCAATCTCGGCAAGGGAACGCTCATGCGCCCATGCATAGGACGCGCAGGCCCGCCGCACAACGGCGCCAAGGCTCCGTCGCTCGCTCGCTGCGGTGGGACGCCGCGGGCCGATCCCGATGCAAGCCGCGCGGCGATGCCCTATGTTGGGCTCGCACGCAGGGGGGCGAGGTGACGATGGCCGACGCGAGCCGGAAGGTGGTGGTCCGTGCGACGCTCTGGGGCGCCGCGGTGGCCCTCCTGGTCGTCGTCGGCATCGTCCTCGGCAGCCGCGGCCTCAAGGACTTCGACACCGCGCTCGTTCCCTACGCCGGCGCCACCGTCTTCTCCGCCTTCGGCCTGGGGTACCGCTACGTGATGTGGCTGCAGCGGCCTCCCACCCGGATGTACTGGTTCCGCGGCTGGGAGATCTTCCTGCGGCCCTCGCGCCTGCCGGCAAATCTGCTCCTGCTCGTGCAGCGCCTCTTCGCCAACTTCGTGGCCCAGTCGTTCATCGCCCGCCGCGGCGCCGCCCGCTGGGCCGCGCACTGGCTCATCTTCTGGGGCTGCGTGCTGGCGGCGGCGGTCACCTTCCCGCTCTCGTTCGGCTGGATCCGCTTCGAGACGATGCGCGACTCGCAGGACCTCTACCAGGCCTTCGTCTTCGGGCTCCCGGTGTTCCACTTCCGCCTCGGCACCGCGGTCGCGCCCCTGGTCTTCAACGTGCTCGACATCTCCGCGGTGCTGGTGCTCGCCGGCATCGGCTTCGCCATGTGGCGTCGCGCACGCGACCGCGGCGCCCTGGCGGTGCAGCAACTCTCCAGCGACCTGATGCCCCTCTTCCTGCTCTTCGCCATCTCCGTCACCGGCCTGCTCCTCACCGTCTCCACCCACACCGCGCGCGGGTTCCATTACGGGTTCCTCTCCGAGTTCCACGCCGTGACGGTGATCTTCACGCTGCTCTACCTGCCCTTCGGCAAGTTCTTCCACATCTTCCAGCGGCCGGCCCAACTCTCCATCGAGTTCTACCGCCGCGCCTCCGCGGCCGGGCCGCAGGCTCGCTGCGCCCGCTGTGGCGAGGCCTTCGCCGGGCGGCTGCACGTAGACGATCTCAAGCAGGTGGAGGCGGCGCTGCGGGTCAGGTACGGCTCGGCCGGCGGGGCGCATTACCAGGACGTGTGCCCCCCCTGCCGCCGCAAGCTGCTGGCGGTCACGCAGGACGGCCTCTTCCGCAATCACGGCCGCCCCCGGCCGCAGGGGCCCTGAGCGCATGGCGAAGCTTCCCGACAGCATCGAGAACCTGGTGGCGCGGTTCGGGCCCAGCGTCCAGGCCGAGCCCGCCTTCGGGTGGCAGCCCATCGGCGAGGCCGACCGCGTGGTGAAGACGCACTGCTGCTTCTGCGGCCAGCAGTGCGGCATCCAGCTCAAGGTCAAGGACGAGCAGGTGGTGGGCTTCGAGCCGTGGGAGGAGTTCCCCTTCAACAAGGGCAAGCTCTGCCCCAAGGGCGTCAAGCGCTACATGCAGAACGCCCACCCCGACCGGCTCCTCTCGCCCCTCGAGCGGGTGGGAGGAGCCGGCTTTGCCGGCGACGGGCGGAGCCCGCAGGGCGGAGCATTGGAGGCAGGAAGGGGCTTCCGCGAGCTGGGATGGGACGCGGCCCTGGACCGCGTCGCCTCCGAGATGAAGCGCATCCAGGGCGCCCACGGCAACGACGCCTTCGCCGTGCTCACCGGCGCCTCGCTCACCAACGAGAAAGCGTACCTGATGGGCAAGTTCGCGCGGGTGGCGCTGCGCACCGCGAACATCGACTACAACGGCCGCCTCTGCATGGTTTCTGCCGGCGTCGCCTCGAAGAAGGTCTTCGGCATCGATCGCTCCGCCAATCCCTGGAGCGACATCCCCAGGGCGGAGGTGCTGCTCATCGCCGGCTCCAACGTGGCGGAGTGCTCGCCCATCACCACCGACTACGTCTGGCAGGCGCGCGAGAACGGCGCGAAGATCAT
>DASSQZ010000033.1:0-23665 GCA_035702105.1 Myxococcales bacterium
GCTTCTCCCGGGGCGTCTCGCGCTGGACCGCGGAGATGTCCGCCGAAGTGAGCAGCGAGCAGGCCTGCAGCGCGGCGGCGAGGAGCATGGGCGGAAACTTTACTTCGCCCCGCGGTGGATTGCCGATTGTGGGAACTTCGACACGGAAATTGCGGGGTTGCGCTCATTTGGCATTGCGCCGCGACCCTCCGCGGGTGAGGCTGGAAGGCGAATGGCCGAGCAGGGTGTGGAGCAGGAGAGCGCCGAGGCGTTCGACGGGCCCGTGGGAGCGCTCATGCGCGCCCACGACTGGTCGCGGAGCGTGCTCGGCCCCATCGAAGGCTGGCCCTGCAGCCTGCGCAGCTACGTGACGATGATCCTCCGGCTCCCCACCCCGGCGATCATCTTCTGGGGAACCGACCAGATCCAGCTCTACAACGACGGTTACGCCACCATCATGGGGCCGCGCCATCCGAAATACCTGGCCGCGCCCTATCGCGACTGCTGGCCGGACACGTACCCCACCATCCATCCCTGGATGGAGCGGGTGCTCGCAGGCGAAGTGATCGAGGTGGAGGACACCCTCTTCACGCTCACGCGGCACGGCTTCAACGAAGAGGCGTACTTCACCTTCTCCTTCAGTCCGCTGCGCGACGACCACGGGGAGATCGCCGGCGTGCTGCAGCCCGTCGTGGAGGTGACCGGGCGCGTGCTCGGAGAGCGCAGGGTCCGCACCTTGCGCGCCCTGGCGCCTGCGGCGGAGCCGGGCGTCGAGGCCGTGCGCCGCGTCTGCGAAGCGCTGGACGCGAACGCGTACGACGTTCCCTTCTCCCTGCTCTATCTCGACGGCGAGGCGGGGCTGGCGCTCGCCGCACGCTCCGGAATCGGCGCCGGACAGGTGCCGGCCGCCGTCCCCGACGCGGCTGCGCGGGCGTTTGCCGGCAACGCCGCGGTGGCGATCGAAGCTCCCGCGGCGGTGCTGGGCGCCGTGCACGTGGGTCCGTGGGACGAGCCGACGAGGAGCGCGATTGCCCTGCCGGTCCGGCGCGGAGACGCCGATGCGCCGCTGGGCGCCATCGTGCTCGGCATCAGCCCCCGGTTGCGCTTCGACGACAGCTACCGCGAGTTCTTCGAGGCCATCGCCCGGGAGGTGGCGGCGAACCTCGCCGCCGAGCAGGCGCGCCTCGCCCGGCTCGATGCCGAGCGGGTGCGGCGGGATCTGGAAGAGTTCTTCATGCAGACGCCGGCGCCGCTCGCCATCCTCACCGGCCCCGAGCACCGCTTCGCGCTCTCCAACCGCTCCTACGTGGACCTGGTCGGCGTGGAGGTGGAGGGGAAGCGCGTGGTGGACATGTACGGGTCCGCCGAGGTGGTCGCGCCCTTCCTGCCCATCCTCGATCGCGTCTACCGGTCGGGCGAGCCCTTCGTCGGGCGGGAGATGCCCTTTCGCCGCCCGCGCAAGGACGGCGGCGCCGACGACCTCCTCCTCAACCTCAGCTACACGCCGGTGCGGCGCAGGGACGGCGTGGTCACCGGCGTGCTGGTCTTCGCCTACGACATCACCCGGGAGGTGGCGGCGCGCCGGCACGCGGAGTCGCTCGCCAGCAAGCTGGAGACGGCGGTGCGCGCGCGCGACGAGTTCCTCGGCATCGCCTCGCACGAGCTGCGCACGCCGCTCACCGCGCTCAAGCTCCAGCTCCAGCTCGGCAGGCGCGCCCTGGCGAGGGCCGACGCTCCCGGGAGGGCGACTCCAGCCCTGCTCGACGCGCTCCTCAAGCAGGCCGACCGGCTCTCGCGGCTGGTGGAGGACATGCTCGACATCTCGCGCATCCACGCCGGCAAGCTGGTGCTCGAGGTTGCGCCGGCCGACCTCTCCGAGCTGGTCTCCGACGTGGTGGGCCGCTTCCGCTCGCAACTCGAGGCGGTGGGCTCGCCCGTGCGCCTCGATCTCGCCCCGGGCCTGGGCGGCGAGTGGGACGTCTACCGCGTGGAGCAGGCGATCACGAACGTCGTCACCAACGCCATCCGCCACGCGCCGGGAACGGCCATCGAGGTGAGCACCGAGCGCAGCGGCGACCGGGCCGTCCTCGTCGTCCGCGACCACGGACCGGGCATCGCGCCCCCGGACCGGGAGCGCATCTTCATGAGATTTGAGCGCGCCGCGGGCAAGGACGTGAGCGGGCTGGGCCTGGGGCTCTTCATCGCCCGCGAGATCTTGGAAGGGCATGGCGGCAGCATCCGCGCCGACGAGGCGGCGGGCGGAGGAGCCCGCTTCGTCATCGAGCTTCCCCTCGCGAAGCTGGCGGCCTGAAGCGGAGCGCCGCCCTCAGCAGATCCCCACCGTCGAGGGGCGCACCGCCACCACGGCGCTGCCGCGGCAGACGATGAGCCGGTAGGGATGATTGCTCGGGCTCATGCCGCGATCGCCCAGGCGATCGAGCTCGAGAGTGACGTTGGCGAGCACGGCGGGCAGCGAGCTGCCTTCGATGCGGCCGTCCGAGACGAGGTCCAGGTCGCCGTCCAACAGCCACCAGCGGTACTGGTCGGTCCGCGCGTTCATGGACGCCTCCTTCATGCGACGAGTTGCAGCCGTCGTGCACCTTCGCGATGCGTCGTGACGGAAAGCGGAATTCGTCGTGCCTTGAAACGGAAGCGACTCCACCCTCAATATAGTCACGACATCGGCCGTGTCGAAAAATTCGAGGGTGGGGGCCCCTCGCACCTCCTCCTGGCCATCACGTACCGGCGCGTTATCATGGCTCCATGCGCCTGCTCCTGCGTGCAGCGGTCCTCTGCATCGCCGGCGCCGCTGCCGGCGTCCTCGGCAATTCGTTCACTCCTCATCCGGCGCCGGTGGGACGCTCGGTGGTGGCCTCCGCGGAGCTTCCGGGGGCCTCGTGCTCCGAGGCGCGCGGCGCCGCACGGCGCATCTCGGTGGAGGAGGCCAAGCCGCTCTGCATCGCCTGCAGCGCGGTCTTCGTCGATGCGCGCTCCGCCGCAGAATTTGCCGCGGGGCACGTGACCAACGCCATCCACCTGCCGCCGGGAGCGCCGGTTGCGCCGCTTCTTCCCAGGCTGCGCGCGAAGGGCACCGTGATCGTCTACGACCGCGATCGAGAGTGCGCCGCAGCGGACGCCCTGGCGGCGCAGATCCAGGCGCAGGGCCTCTCCGACGTCCGGGTGCTCACCGGGGCGTGGCCCGAGTGGCTGGCGCAGGGCGGCCCGGGGCAGTCGGGCGCCTGCGACCTCTGCACCCTGGAGAAGCGATGACCCGCTGGGGCGTGATCGGCTGCCGCGTCGTGCTCGGCGCGCTCTTCCTCTGGGCGGCGGCGACCAAGGTCCCGGACATGAACGCCTTCGCCCAGGAGCTGGCCAACTACCGGCTCCTGCCCGCCGTGCTCGTGCCCTGGGCGGCCAGCGCCGTGGTGGGCGTCGAGATCGTCGCCGGCCTCGCGCTGGTCACCGGCTTCGCCGTCCGCGCGGCGGCGGTGGTCATCGCCGGCCTGCTCCTCGCGTTCATCGCCTTCCTCTCGCAGGCGCTGCTCCGCGGCATCGACCTGCGCTGCGGCTGCTTCGGCGGCGACGAGCTGGCGTCGTGGTGGACGGTCGCGCGCGACCTGGCCATGCTCGCCGCCGCGCTTCTCGTCGCCTGGAGACCCGAAGTGCGGCAGTCCGCCGCGCGACAGGCCGCCGCTCGCGCGGCGCGTTGATTTTCAACACAATCGGGGCACCCGGAGGCGCCTGGGAGCGTCGGTGGGGACGAATGCCTTCAGCGCCACGGCCGGCTCCGGAGCCGGGATGACGACACCGGCCCTGCGACTGCTGGTGGTGGACGACGACGCGTCCGTCTGGGAATCGCTGAAGGGTTCGCTGCTGCAGGACGGCTTCATGGTGGAGACGGCGCCGGACGGACGCACCGCGCTCGCCCGCCTGCGCGAGCAGGAGTTCGCCGTCCTGCTCCTCGATCTGAAGACGTCGGGCACGGCTGGCCTCCAGATCCTGGAGGACGCGCGCAAGCTCAGGCCCGAGTGCGCCGTGGTGGCGATGGCGGCCCGCGCCGAGGCCGAGAGGGCGGTGTCCGCCCTCGAGCGCGGCGCCTGGGACTACCTGCTCAAGCCCTTCGATCCCGGGGAGCCGTCCCTGCGGATCCGGAGGATCGTCGCGCACCAGCGCCTGGCGCACGACAACGAGGTGCTGCGCAAGACGCTCGAGCGCAGCTACCGCTTGCAGGACCTGGTCTCCAGGGCCCCGGCGATGCAGAAGATCTTCGAGCTGGCCCGGGTGGCCGCCCCTTCGCCGGCCACGGTGCTGATCGTGGGTGAGAGCGGAACCGGCAAGGAGGCGCTGGCCCGCGCCATCCACGAGGAGAGCCCGCGCCGCGCGTGCCCCTTCCTGGCGGTCTCCTGCGCCGGCCTGAGCGAGGCCCTGCTCGAGTCGGAGCTGTTCGGCGACCCGCCCGGCGCGGCGCGGCGCAAGGGCAAGATCGAGGCGGCTCACGGCGGCACCCTCTTCCTCGACGAGCTGGGCGAAATCTCCTCCAGGCTGCAGCTCCACCTGCTCCGCGTCCTGGAAGAGCGCAAGCTCCCCGGCGCGGGTGGCAGCGAGGCCGTCCCGGTGGACGTGCGCATCGTTGCCGCCGCCAGCCGCGAGCTCGCCGGCGTGGTCGCCGAAGGCCGGTTTCGCGAGGACCTCTTCTCCCGGCTCAACGCGGTGGTCCTGCGCCTTCCGCCGCTGCGCGAGCGCAAGGAGGACATCCCGCTCCTGGTGGACAGGTTCGTCGAGAGGCTCTCCGCGGAGCTGGGCAGGCCGCTGCAGGGTGTGTCGCAGCCGGCGCTCGCGGCGCTGATGGCGCAGTCCTGGCCCGGCAACGTGGGCGAGCTGCGCAAGCTCGTCGAGCGCGGGGCCGTGGTGGCGCAAGGGCCCGTGCTCCAGCTCGCCGATCTGGGCCTGGAGCCGCGGGCCGCGACCACCGCCACGGGCGAGCCCGTCTCGCTCGAGGAGCTGGAGAAGCGCCACATCGTCGAGGTGCTCTCGTTCGCGCGCAACAACGTCACCCACTCGGCGCGCATCCTCGGGATTGACCGGGTGACGCTGTACAACAAGATCAAGCGCTATCGCCTGCCGCACCGCTGACGGCGCGCATGCCGCGCTGCGCCACCTCGTGGGGGACACCCTCGCCGCCGAAAGGCGCAGGGTGTCCCCAGTGTGTTGAAAGCACACCCCGCTCCCCTTTCGGCCTCCCCCCGCGCGCCTCTAATCTGGCGTCCCTTGTTCTGGAAGAGCAAATACGAGCGGGCCAGGGTGCTGGCCGCGGCCGACCAGGCGAGATCGAGAGGGCGCGTCCGGGCGGCGGTGAAGGGGTACCTCCGCGTCCTCGAGCACGAGCCGGAAGACCACCCGGTGCGGGCCAAGGTGGCGCCGCTATTGGCCACGCTGGGAAAGTGGGAGCAATCCATCCGCAGCTTCGATCAGGCGGCGCAGGGCTTCCTCGACAAGGGCTTCGCCCCCAAGGCGATCGCGGTGTGGGCGGTGGCCGCCGAGACCTTTCCCGAGCGCGTCGAATACTGGGAGCGCATCGCCAACGAGCAGGTCAAGCGCGGGCACAGGCAGGATGCGGTGGTGGCGCTGCTCCAGGGACGCACGCAGCTCCGCCGCGCCAGGCAGCGGCCGCTCGCGGTGCTCCTGCTGCGCCAGGTGCTGGAGCTGGAGCCGGGCCACGTGGAAGCCACGCTGGACCTCGCCGATCTGCTGCGGCGCGAGGGCTCGCGGGACGAGGCGCGGCGCCTGCTCGCGCAGCTCCTGGTGCGCACCGGGATGCTGCGCGCGCTGCGAAGGCGCGTGCGGCTGGCGCAGTTCCGCATGCAGCCGTCGTTCCGCGGCGCGCTCGACTGGGCGCTGGCGCGGTGACCCTGCCGGCCGCTACCTGCACGCCGGCAGCGGATCGGGAACGCTGGTCCCGAAGCGGTTGCGGCTCCAGCAGTTGTCCGTCCCGCTGCCGTCCCAGATGAAGTCGGCGGCCAGGGCATCGAAGGGCGGCGGCAACAGCGCCGCGGCGCCGCCGTTGCCGGTGACCACGTTGCCGACGATGCGGTCGAACGACGGGTCGGGATCGATGTCCAGTCCGGAGCAGTCGTTGCCCTGCAGGGCGAGGCCGAAGCAGAGGCTCGCGACCGCGACGCCGGTGAACTGGTTTCCCCGCACGTCGTTTCCCAGCACGGTGGTGCCCTTGCCTCCGGCGACCAGGATGCCGGTGCCCGAGGGAACCACCGAGAGGATGTCGCCCGGCACCGCCGTGCTCTCGCGGTTGTTGTCGTGGACGTGGTTGTAGGCCACGAGCGTGCTCTCCTGCGTTCCGCGCAGCAGGAAGGGGAGGATGTCCACGAAGATGCCCAGCGTGTTGCCGGAGACCTCGTTGCCGGCCACCGCGCAGTTGCGGCTGTTCTCCACCTCGATGCCGAGCAGGTTTCCGGTGACGCGGTTGCCGGCGATGATCACGTCGTCGCTCTGTCCCACGTAGATGCCGGCGTCGGTCTGGGTGTTGGTGACCGTGTTGCCGGAGATCGCGCCGTGGCGCGAGACCACCGGGAAGAGGCCGTACACGCCGTTGCCGTCGGCGGTGTTGTCCCTCAGCGTGAAGCCGTCCACGCAGGCGAGGTGCACGCCGTGGACGGCGAACCCGCGCACGGTGAAGCCGCGCAGCGCGAACCCGCGCACGGTGCTGCCGTCGCGGCCGCAGGGCGGGTGCTCCGGATCGTCCTGGGCGGCGCCGGCGGAGTTGGCGGGGCTCACCCAGAGGCCGAACTGCTGGGCGCCGGCATTCTCCAGCACCACCGGCGCGCCGGGCCGGGAGAGGCCGCGGATCTCGAGGTCGGGCGTCGAGATGGTGAGCGCGTTGCGGTCGCCGGGCGCGCCTTCGCGATAGGTGCCGGGCAGGACCTGGATGCGGTCGCCAGCGGAGGCGCGCGCCACGGCGGCGCGGATGGAGTCTCCAGGATGGACGACGAAGGTGCGGGCGGAGGCGGGCAGGGAGCAGAGTGCTGCGGCCGCTGCGAGGACGAGGCGCATGGGATCCCCCCAGGATGGGAGGGATCCGCATATCGCGTCGGCGCGATTTCCTCAATGCGGGTCGCGCAGCTCGCGCTGGGCGAGCCAGGCCGCGGCGGCGAATCCGCCGATCCAGCGGATCTCTTCCACCTCGAGGAGGAAGGGCGAAAACCCGGGAAGCCGGAGCGCCTCGCTGCCGGGATGGCGCACGGCGAAGGCCTCGCGCCCGGCCCCCGCGTCGGGCAGCCTCGCGCACCGTCCCACCAGCGTGGCCCGCGCCGGCTGCAGCGCCGGCGTTGCCGAATCGATCACCAGCAGGCTGGCGCGGGGATCGGCGAGCAGGTTCTGCGTGTGCGCGGCGAGGTCGCTCAAGTAGAGGAGCGGCTCGCCCGACTTCCACAGCGCGTAGGGCACCACCGAGCCGAAGGGCGCGCCGCGGTGGCGGACCGACAACGTGGACAGCATCCCCTGCCGCTCCGCTCCGAGGAGCGCCCGCAGCGCCCGCGCGTGTTCCATGCCGGCATTCTGGATCACTTCCGCAGCTTGCGCTCGACCCAGAGATCCTCGACCAGGGTCTGGGCGCAGACCAGCGCGGGGGTGGCCACGATGGTTCCCGCGATTCCGAAGATCGCCGCCATCAGGCCCTGGCCGAGGAGGAGGAGCGCGGGCTTGATCTCCACCGCGCGCTTCATCACCAGCGGCTGCACCAGGTAGCCCTCGACCACGTGCACGCCCAGGTAGACGGCGAGCGCGTAGAGGAAATGGCTGGACGACTGCGAGAGCGCGATGAGCAGCCCGGGGATGGCGCTCGCCACCGCCCCCACGTAGGGGACGAAGGTGCCGGCGAAGGTGAGCAGCCCGAGGAGAAGCCAGTCGTTGATGCCGGCGATCCAGAGGCCGAGCGCGGCGAGGGTACCCATGATGGTCATGGAGACGACGATGCCGCCCACCCACTTGCGCAGCGACTGGCCGGTGCGCTCGTACGCCTCGTCGAAGGCCGGCTCGTGCTCGCGGGGAACGAGCCGGCGCACGCCGTTGCGGTAGGCGTCGGGCGCGGCGACGAGGAAGAGCGCGAGGACCAGCACCAGCACGCCCTCGGTGGTGGCCGAGACCACGCCGATGAGCGCCGGCACCGCCACCTCGGACGCCTTCTGCGCCGCCTGCGCCGCCTTCTGCTCGACCTGCTTCGCGCCTCTCGCGTGGAGCCAGTCGCGGGCCTGGCGCAGCGCGCGCGGCGCCGTCTCCATGGCGTCCTCGACCTGGTCGGAGATCGCCGGCGCCCCCACCACCAGCACCGTGGCGAAGGCGCCGACGAGCACGGCGAGCACCACCAGCACGGCGCCCGCGCGCGGCATCAGCCGCGACAGCCAGCGCACCGGAAACGAGAGCACCACCGCGAGCACGAGGGCGAAGAAGGCGAGCAGGAGCACGCCGTGCGCCAGCCACGCGAGCGCCAGGGCCGCGGCGGCGGCGAGGAGCTTGAGTCCGGTCCTCATCGCAGCCGCCGCGCCAGGAAGTCCGCCGCCGCGCGCAGCGTCGCCTCGGGCTGATCGCGATGGGGCGAGTGCCCGCACTCCGGCAGCATCAGCGTCTCCACCTCGCGCGCGCCGCGCTGGATGGCCTCCACCTGCCTGCGCGTGCCGTACTCGTCGTCCTCTCCCTGCACCACCAGCACCGGCGCCGGGATGCGGGGCAGGAACTCCTCGAGGTTCCACTGCCGGAACGCGGGGTCGAGCCAGGGCCGGTTCCAGCCCCAGAAGGCGGCGTCCACGTCGCGGTGGTGGCGGGCCAGCCGCTTGCGCAGCTCGCCGCTCTCGTACGCGACGCGGGCCTTTTCGATGCTGCGCAGGCCCTCCTCCTCGGTGAAGACGTGGGGGGCCTCGAGGATCAGCGCCCTCGCCTTGCCGCCGCTGCCCGCGTGGATGACCGCGATGGAGGCGCCGTCGCTGTGGCCGAAGAGCACCGGGTCGTCGACCCCGGCCGCTTTCAGGATTTCCGGCAAGAGGGCCGCCTCGTCGTGCATGTAGCGCACCGGGCGCGGCATCGGCGCCGGATCGGAGGCGCCGTAGCCGGCGCGGCTGTAGACGAACGCGCCCAGCCCCGAGGCGTCCGAAAGCCGCTGCGGAAAGTCGCGCCAGAGCCCCAGCGAGCCGAGGCCCTCGTGGAGGAAGACCAGCGTCGGCCCCTGCTCGGGGCCCAGCCGCTGCGCCTCGATGTTCTTTCCGCGGACGGTGAGCGTCACCTGGCCCATTCGAACCTCGCAGGGTTCTTCTGTCACGCCAGCGTCCAACGCAACTGGAAAAACTCGACACCGGCGCCTTGGGGTGGCATTGCAGGGTTGCATGCGCATGGCAGCCCTTGCGTTGGGCCTGACGGCCTGCGGCGCGGGAGCCGGGTCGCTCGACTGCGCCTGGCTTTCGGAGCAGAACTGCTGGAAGACCACGCTCGCGGCGGCCTCCTCCTGCCTGCCCGACGCGGGCGACACCGGCACGTTCGCCGCGGACCGCGCGAGTTGCACCTACACCGCCGGCGCGCAGATCGTCTTCACCGACCCGGTTCCGGCCCCGCCTCCTTCGAGCCAGCGCTGGAACTTCACCATGCTCTCCGGCGCCGGCGGCTGCATCAAGCTGGAACAGCCCGCGGACGGCAACTCGCGCGTCACCACGCAGGCGGGCACGGTGGTGCTGGGGCCACCCGGAGGGGACGAAGTGGTGACCTGCCCCGACGGGACCCGCTACCAGGGCAGCGCGAATTCGCTCTCCGCCTGCCCGGGCGGCACCGACCTGGTCCCCTCCGCGGCGATCTCGGCGATCGGCAGCACCGTCTCGCTGAGCTTCCGCGGCGTGGCGGGCGAGCCGCTCCACGTCTTCACCTGCCGGTAGCGCCCTCAGAATCCGTCGACATTCACGTCGAACGACACCCCAGAACGACCGCAGCCGCAGTGACGGCCGAAGGCCGGCGCGAGGCTGCCCGAGAACCAGAACCAGAACGAGAACGGGCTTGGGTTCTCGTTCTGGTTCTCGTTTGTGGTTCTGGTTGGTGGGAAATCGTTTCTGGGAAGGTGGCTTCGGACGAATCGTCAGTGCCGATCGCTGCTCTCAGCCGGCGCTCGGAGTGAACTGCGCCAGGTCGGCGATGCCCAGCGCCTGCTCGATGCCGGCGACCTCGTCCACCTTGCCTTCGAAGCCGCGCTCGCCGAAGAGCTGGTGCTCGCGGTCCTCGAAGACGTCGCCCAGCTTGCCGTACTCGCGCTCGCCCACCAGCTCGCGGAAGGCGGGGAAGAGCACCGTGTCCTCGCGCGCCTCGTGCGGCCGGTACATGCGGATGAATTCGTGCAACAGGCGCGGCGTTCGCGCGCGGTCCGCGGCGCCGGAGAGCAGCTCGGCGGTGATGCGGCGGCCGGCCGCGTGCTGCGCCTGCAGCGTGCCCACCAGGTCGGTGAGCTTGCCGGCCTTGCGGAAGCGGGGGAAGAGCTGCTGCTCTTCGAGCTGCTCGTGGTAGCCCTCGATGAAGTCGCGGATGATCTTCGCCGCGTCGGGCAGGACCTTCACCTCCTCGCCCGCCTCCAGCCTGCGGGCGCACTCCTCGTAGACGAGGAGCACGCGGTTGAGCAGCCCGTGCTCGCGCATCAGGTCCTCGGTAGGCGAGATCTCCGGTTCCTTCTTCCTGGCGGGCTTGCCGGCTGCGAGCAGCGCGGCGCCCAGCATGGCATTGCGTCGAAGCATGGAGCGCGACTCTATGCTCCTCAGACCGGCCAGGCGCGGCGGAGGATGGCGGCAATGTCCAGTCCGGCGGGCAGGGTGCCGAAGGCCTTGCCCGGCTCTGGCGAAAGGCGCGCGGCGCAGAACGCGTCGGAGACCGCGGCAGGCGCATGGCGGGCGAGGAGCGATCCCTGCAGGGCCAGCGCCAGCGACTCCACCAGGCGCCGCGCCGACGCCTCCTCCGGCCTCACCAGTTGCGCCTCCGCCGCGTCCAGCGCGGCGTCGAGGCGGCGATCGGCGCCGCGGGCCAGGCGAAGCTCCGCGACCAGCGCGTCGCGCGCCTGCGGCTCCTTGTGGATGGCGCGGAGCACGTCGAGGCAGATGACGTTGCCCGAGCCCTCCCAGATGGAGTTGAGCGGCGCCTCGCGATAGAGGCGCGGCAGCACCGACTCCTCCACGTAGCCGTTGCCGCCCAGGCACTCGAGCGACTCGGCCACCATGGGCGCCGCGCGCTTGCAGACCCAGTACTTGGCGGCCGCGGTGGCGATGCGTCGGAAGGGCGCCTCGGCGTCGCGGCGGTCGTAGGCGCGCGCCAGCCGCAGCGAGAGCGCGGTGGCGGCCTCCGACTCGATGGCGAGATCGGCCAGCACCGCGCGCATCAGCGGCTGCTCGGCGAGGCGCTTGCCGAAGGCGCTGCGGTGCGCGCAGTGGTGCATGGCCTGCGCGAGCGCCTGCCGCATCATCGCGGCGGCGCCCAGGGTGCAGTCGAGCCGCGTATGGTTGACCATCTCCAGGATCGTGGCGATGCCGCGGCCCTCCTCGCCGACCCGGCGCGCCCAGGCGCGGTCGAACTCCACCTCGGAGGAGGCGTTGCTCCGGTTTCCCAGCTTGTCCTTGAGCCGCTGCAGGAGGAAGCGGTTGCGCGCGCCGTCCGGCGTCCAGCGCGGGAGCAGGAAGCAGGAGAGGCCCCCGGGGGCCTGGGCCAGCACGAGGAAGGCGTCGCTCATGGGCGCCGAACAGAACCACTTGTGGCCGGTGAGCGCGTACGCGCCGTTTCCGATCGGCTCGGCGCGGGTGCTGTTGGCGCGAACGTCCGAGCCGCCCTGCTTCTCGGTCATGCCCATGCCGATGAGCACGCCGCGCTTCCCCGCCGCCGGCAGCGCGCGCGGATCGTAGCTGGTGGAGACGATGCGCGGCCCCCACTCCTCGAGCAGATCCGGCTGCCGCTGGAGCGCCGGGAACGCGGAGTAGGTCATCGAGATGGGGCAGCCATGCCCCGCCTCCGCCTGCGAGACGAGGATCATGCGCGCGGCGCGGGCCACGTGGGCGCCCTCGCGCGGCTCGCGCCACGGCCCTGCGTGGACGCCGCTTCCGACGGAGAGCCGCATCAGCTCGTGCCAGGCAGGGTGGAACTCCACTTCGTCGATGCGGTTGCCGAAGCGGTCGTAGGTCCTCAGCCGCGGCGGGTTCTCGTTGGCCTGGAACCCCCAGGCGATCACCTCGCGGCTGGCGGTGGCGCGCCCGAACCCGGCCACCTCCGCCTCGGCCCAGGCCGCGCCTTCGCGGCGCAAGCCTTCCAGAAGCGCGAGGTCGAGCGCGAGAGGGTCGTAATCTTGAAGAGGCGGCGGCTGGTTCTGCACTTCATGCGTCGGCATGGCCGCGAGTGTACCCCGGCGGGCCCTTCCCTCAGTGTGCAGAGGGGCGCTCAGCTCCCAGGTACTCGAGCAGCCTCAGCTGCCGGTCGCGCAGCCCGCGGACGAAGAGGCGGACGTGCGCCTCGTTCAGGAGCTCTGCCAGCGCCGAGAGCGCCCGGTCCTCCACCTCGCAGGCGCTGAAATCCAGCACCACCCGGTCGCTGTCCTCCTGGGTGGCCCGCTCGAACAGCTCTCGCGTCGCTTCGAGGCGCAGCTCCCCACGTGGCCTGAGCAAGCACTCGCTATCGTTCGCGATCCGCTCGATCCGCATGGAGCGAGGTTGCGTACGAAGGCCCTTGGGCGGAAGCTGCGCACCGATGTCCGTCCGATTGCGCGGGAGGAAGGGCGCCCGCCCGGTTGTTCTGCGAAAGATGGACCTCTCGCGCTTCGTAGGGAGACGTGTGCGGATCGCCGCCATCTGCGTGGCCGGCCTCCTCGCGCTCGCCGTGGGGTGGATCGGGTGGGTGGCGTCGAACTGCCCCCCGGTGGAGGCGCTGCGCGACTACAAGGCGCCCCAGGCGAGCCTGGTCCTGGACCGCGAGGGCAAGCTGCTGGCGCGCCTCGCCCCGGAAGAACGCATCGTGGTGCCGCTCTCGGCCATGTCCCCAAAGCTGGTGGCCGCCTTCGTGGCGGTGGAGGACACGCGCTTCTACCAGCACCACGGCATCGACTGGCGGCGGGTCGCCGGCGCGCTCTGGCGCGACCTGCGCACCTTCTCCGCCCGCGAAGGGTCGAGCACCATCACCATGCAGCTCGCCCGCAACGTCTTTCCCGACAGCGTGACCCGGGCGCGGACGCTGCGCCGCAAGCTCGCCGAGGTGATCGTGGCGAGGCGCATCGAGCGCGCCTTCACCAAGCAGCAGATCCTCGAGCTGTACCTGAACCAGATCTACCTCGGGAACGGCTACTACGGCGTGGAGGCGGCGGCGCGCGGCTACTTCGGCAAGTCCGCGAGCGAGCTGTTGCTCTCGGAGTGCGCCGTCCTGGCCGCGCTGCCCAAGGCGCCCTCCTACTACGATCCCCGCCGATCCCCGGACGCGGCCATCAAGCGCCGCAACCTGGTGCTCGCCCGCATGCTCCACGCCGGCGTGATCCAGGCGCGCGAGGAGGCCGCGGCCCGCAAGGCGAGGATGAGGCTGCGCCCGGAAGAGCAGGAGGGTGGCGCGCCCTGGTTCGTGGCCGCCGTCCGGCGCGAGTTGCACGATCGCTTCGGCGAGGACGCCGAGACGCAGGGGCTCCGGGTGAAGACCACGCTCGACCCCGCGCTGCAGAAGGCGGCGGAGCGCGAGCTGGGCCGGCAGATCGCCGCCATCGAGAACGGCAAGCTGGGCCGCGGCAACGCCAGGCCCTGCGACGGCGACCCCGACCATTGCCTGGAAGGCCTCTTCGTCGCCATGGACGTGCACACCGGCGACGTGCGCGCGCTGGTGGGCGGGCGCGACTACCAGCTCTCCGAGTTCGACCGCGTCACCCAGGCGCGGCGGCAGGCCGGATCCACCTTCAAGGCGTTCGTCTGGGCCGCGGCGGTGCAGGCGGGAGTTCCGGTCTCCACGCTGCTGGATCCCGCCGAGCTCCCCCCGGACTACGCGCCTGCCGACGGGCAGGCCGCGCCGGACAAGCAGCTCAACCTGCGCGAGGCCCTGCGGGTGTCGTCCAACCGCGCCGCGGTGGCGCTGGGGCAGCGCATCGGCATCGCCGCGGTGGCCCGGATGGCGCACGCCTGCGGTCTCGGGGACGCGTTCATTCCCGAGTACCCCTCCAGCTTTCTCGGCGCCGCCGACGTGATGCCGCTCGAGCTGGTGGCGGCCTACGCGCCGTTCGCCAACGGCGGCGAGCGGGTGCTGCCGCGCTTCATCGACGAGGTGAAGAGCGCCACCGGCGAGGTGATGTTCCACAACGGCGTCAACACCTTCGAGGCGCTGCAGCCCGGGCCCGCCTTCATCATGAACGCGCTCCTCGCCGACGTGGTGGAGCGCGGCACCGGCATGGCCGCGCGCAGCGGGCTTCCGCGCGAGCTGCCCGTCATCGGCAAGACCGGGACCACCAACGGCGCCCAGGACGTGTGGTTCATCGGCGCGACGCCGGAGCTGGTGGCGGGCGTCTGGCTCGGGTTCGACCGGCCGCGGCCGCTGGGCCCGGTCGCGACCGGCGGCAAGCTGGCGGCGCCGGTGTGGGCCCGCACCATGGCCGCCTGGGAGCGGGGCAGGATGATCCCGCCGCCCTGGCAGCCTCCCGACGGCCTGGAGCAGCACGACATCGACACGCGCACCGGCGGTCAGGCGACCGGCGGCTGTCCGCAAGAGCAGGTGTCCCGCGAATGGTTCGTCTCGGGCACCGCGCCCGGCGATTGTCCGGCCCACTCCGGCGGCCTGGCCGGCTTCATCGAAAGGACCATCGGTAAATGGTTTCACTGAGCGCATCCAGGCGGGTCGTTCCGCTCCTCCTGCTCGTGGCGCTGGGTTGCGCCCACGCCCCGCGGCAGGGCCCGGTCGAGCCGCCGCCGCAGGTCTCGGCCGAGCCGCAGCCGGCCCGGCCTGCGCATGAGCGGCAGGCGCGGCCGATCGCGGAGGGCTACGCCTCCTGGTACGGCGGCTCGCTCCGCGGCCATCTCACGGCCAACGGCGAGCGCTTCAACCCGTCGGCGCTCACCGCCGCGCACCGCACGCTTCCCTTCGGCACCTGCCTGCACGTGGAGAACGTCGAGAACGGGCGATCGGTCAACGTGCGCGTGAACGACCGCGGGCCCTACGTGAGCGGCCGGATCCTCGACGTGTCCGAAGGGGCGGCGCGCAGGCTGGACATGCTCCACGACGGCGTGGGCCGGGTGCGGCTCTTCCGCTGCGGGAGTTGAGCGGCGCAAACCGTCCTGCCCGTCGACGACGATCAAGGCTCGGACCGGGTTGCGTCCGCCTCTTCCGCCGCGCTGTCGGATCGAAGCTGGAAGACCTCGACGGAGATGTCCGATGGCAATGCCCGCAGTGCGGGCAGCAGGGCGCAGGTCGCGACGAACGCCAGGGCAGACGCCGGCAGGCCTGCAGACCGGTCATACCTCAGTCTCGACCACAATCCCCGGGCAGCGACGGCGGGAAGCTGCGCGCTGCAGAGCGACCTGAAGTGGTGGTTCGCGGCCAACCTGCGGAGGAGCGGGCCGGTGAAGTAGCTGAGGTGTGGCGAAGGGAAATCCCTCTGCCAGAGCCGCGCGAGGGGGCCCGTGACACCGATGCGCGCCAGGGCATGTGCGAGCCTGTAGAAGATCCCCCGCGCGTCGGGAAGATTGATCAGGAGGATGCCGTCCGCAGTCAGGTGCCTTCGCACCGACTCGAGCGCCGCGTTGACGTCCGCGAGGTGCTCGAACGCGTCGTGAAACGTCACGACATCGAACCGCTCGCCTTCCCGGAGAATCTCCGGGAACGTTCCGACGCGGACGTCGTGAGCCGCCGCCAGCGCAACCGCCGCGACGCGCGCATCCGGTTCGATCCCCGTGGCTTGCCAGCCCGCATCCGCGGCGGCGCGCAGGAACCAGCCATGTGCGCACCCGACGTCGAGCAGGGTGCGCCGGCCGCCGCGGATGCGCTCGAGAAGGTCGAGGACCGCGCGGAAGTTGCGGGCGCGCAGGGGGCCGAGGGCATCTGCCCGCGCGCGCTCGTCCAGCGCGTCGTGCGCCTCGACGCTCCCGATTCGTTGCGCCAACGTGGACTGCTGGAACCGGCAACGCCGACATCGGAGCAGCCAGGGCATGACCCCTTGACGGGTCGGCGCGCCGCAGATGGCACAGGTTCCCATGCCCTGACGCAGATGCACGGGCAAAGGAACGATGCAAGCGCCCTCGTCGGCGCGCAGGCCCGGCCATGATCCGCGCGCGGTTCAGGTGTTTCCCGCCATTCCGGCCGCTGGCGCCGCGGGCGCTCACGGCGCGTTCTGGGGCGGCGCTGCGCTGGGCGCGGTCGGGTCGGGCGCGCGCACCGGCCCCTCCGGGCGGTAGTCGCGCTGGTAGATGCGCAAGAGCGAGAGCAGCACCGCCACCGCGATGGGCCCCAGCACCACCCCGAGGATCCCGAAGGCCTCGATCCCTCCGAAGATGGCGATGAAGACCAGGAGGTCGTTCATCCGGATGCGGGTGCCCACCAGCTTCGGCCGCAGGATGTAGTCGGCCACCACCACCACCACCAGCGAGCTCCAGAGGAGCACGCCCAGGCCCTTGCCGACGTGCCCGGTCGCCATCATCACGATGCCCACCGGCGCCCAGACCAGCGCCGTGCCCACCGCGGGCAGGATGGAAGCGATGCCGGTCAACGACGCCCAGACCAGCGGGCTGTCCACGCCGAAGATCCAGTAGCCGATGCCGGCGGTCACCGCCTGGTAGAGCGACATCAGGCCGGTGCTGAAGAGCATGGCGCGGGTCACGTCGCGGACGTCGCGGACGATCTGCGCCACCTGGCCATTGGGGAGCGGCACCATCTCCACCAGCCACTCGGTGCCGTCGGCGCCCTCGCGCAGCAGGTAATACGAGGTGATGGCGGTGAAGATGAAGATGAAGATGGCGCTGAAGAGTCCCGCCACGATGCTGGTCGCGCCCTTGCCCATGAAGGCCGCCAGGTCGCGCGCGGTCTCGGCGATGCGCTGGTTCACGTTCTCGGGGCTGAGGCCGAAGCGCGAGAGCACCCGGCTCACGTCCTGGCCGAGCAGGCCGGCGGCGCCCTTGTGCGCGTAGCGGGCGGAGATGTCCTGGGCCAGATCGAGCACGCGGTGACCCACCACGAAGACGAGGAAGGCGATCACGCACAGCGAAATCGCCATCACCAGGGTGGTCAGGATGGCGGCGGGCAGCCCCGGGTACTTGCCGGGGAAGCGGTGGCGCAGCCGTTCGTAGAGCGGATACACGCCCACGGCGATGACGAGCCCCAGCAGCACCGGCACCCAGATCGGCTCGAGCGTTCGCCAGAACGCGTACGCGGCGAAGGCGAAGAGGACCAGGAAGGTGGCGCGTTGCAGGCGCGTTCGTTCGACTGCGGGCATTCCACGATGCAGGTAGTCACCGCGGTGAAATCCTGCAGGCCGGCTTGCGTAGAACGTCATTTGCGAGACGGTCCGGTCCGGGGTAAGGAGCCCGCATGCTTGCAGCCCTGCTCGTTGCCGTGGCGGCACTGCCGCAGATTCCCTTCGAAAAATACCAGCTTGCCAACGGCCTCACGGTCATCCTCTCCGAGGACCACCGCGCGCCGGTGGTGGGGGTGGACGTCTGGTACCACGTCGGCGCCGTCAACGAGCGCAAGGGGCGCAGCGGCTTTGCCCACCTCTTCGAGCACCTGATGTTCCAGGGCAGCAAGCACCTGCACGGCGACGAGCGCACCGTCTTCGCCATGCTCGAGCGCAACGGCGCCACCAACCTGAACGGCACCACCGAGTGGGACCGCACCAACTACTTCGAGACCATGCCCGCCGACCGGCTCGAGCTTGCGCTCTGGCTCGAGAGCGACCGGATGGGCTTCCTCCTCGACACCGTGGACCAGAAGAAGCTCGACACCCAGCGCGAGGTGGTGCGCAACGAGAAGCGGCAGAGCATCGAGAACGTGCCCTACGGGCGCGCCGAGGAGCGGCTGGTGCAACTGCTCTATCCGCAGCCGAATCCGTACTACGGCTACGTGATCGGCTCGCACGAGGATCTGATGGCCGCCTCGCTGGACGACGTGAAGGCGTTCTTCCGCACCTACTACGCGCCCGACAACGCCTCGCTCGCGGTGGTGGGCGACTTCAAGGCCGCCGAGGTGAAGCCGATGATCGAGAAGTACTTCGGGCCCATCCCGCGCGGTCCCGGAAAGCCAGAGGTGACGGCGAAGACCGAGGCGCACACCCAGGAGCAGCGCGAGACGCTGCACGACCAGGTGCAGCTCGCGAAGGTGCTGATCGGCTACGTCGGGCCCAGGCCGCTGGAGAAACCCGAGGCCGCGGCGCTGATGCGCATCCTCGCCGGCGGCAAGTCGAGCCGCCTCTACCACGACCTCGTCTACGAGAGGAAGATCGCCCAGGACGTGAGCGCGAGCTGGGATCCCTCCATGCAACTGGGCGGGCTGATCGAGCTGAGCGCCACGGTGCAGGCCGGGCACGATCCGGCGGAGGTGCTGGCCGCGCTCACCGACGAGGTGAAGCGCCTGCGCGACGGCCCTCCCTCGACCGACGAACTGGAGCGCGCCAAGCGCAATCACAAGGCCGGCCTCTTCGCCCAGCTCGAGAACGTGGGCGGCTTCGGCGGCAAGGCCGACCAGCTCAACTACTACGAGATGTGGGCGCGCGACCCCGGCGCGTTCACCAGCCAGCTCGAGGCGGCGCTCGCCGTCACTCCCGAGCAGGTGCAGAAGGTGGCGCAGGACTACATGAAGGACGAGCAGCGGGTGGTGATCACCGTGCTTCCCGAGTCGCAGCCCTCTCCCGCGGGAGCCGCGAAATGAGGACCCTCCTCGCAGCGCTGCTGCTCTGCGCCTGCGCATCGGCGCCGAAGCCCGCGCAGACCCCCAAGGCCCAACCGCAACCCCAGGCGAAAGCCGAGGCCGCAAGCGAGCAAGGCACCCCGGACTCGACCTTCCGCTCGCAGCCGCCGCCTCCCGCCGCCGGCGTCGAGTTCCACGCCCCCATCCCCAGGGAGCTGAAGCTCGAGAACGGGCTCCCCGTCTTCCTCATCGAGCGCCACGAGGTGCCGCTCGTCGCCATCTCGCTGGCGGTGCGCTCCGGCCAGGACACCGACCCCGCCGGCAAGGCCGGCCTCTCCTCGCTGGCGCTCGACCTGCTCGACGAGGGCACGCCGACGCGAGACGCCGCCGCCATCGCCCGCGGTTTCGAGGACCTGGCCGCTCGCTACGCGACCGCCGCCGATGCCGACGCTTCCCGCGCCTCGGTGACCGCGCTGGCCGACACCCTCGACCCGGTGCTCGCGCTCTTCGCCGACGTGACCCTGCATCCCGCCTTCCGCCCCGCGGACGTGGAGCGCGTGCGGGTGGAGCGGCTGGGCCAGATCGCGCAGGCGCTCGACGATCCGCAGTCGGTGGGCCAGCACGTGCTCTCGCGCGTCATCTTCGGCGAGAAGCACCCCTGGGGCTATCCGGACGAAGGCACGGTGAAGTCGGTGAAGTCGATCACCCGCAAGGATCTCCTCGCCTGGCACAAGGCCTGGTTCCGGCCTTCCAACGCGGCGCTCTTCGTGGTGGGAGACACCACCGAGGCCGCGCTGATGCCGCTCTTGCAGAAGCGGTTCGGCGGCTGGAAGGACAGCGCCGCCCCCCGCCTGGCCAGGCCCGCCGCTCCCCGGCGCGGCGCGCGGGTGATCACGCTGGTGGACAAGCCCGGCGCCCCGCAGTCGCAGATCTGGATCGGCGAGATCGGCGTCGCCTCCACCGCGCCGGACGTCTTCCCGGTGCGGGTGATGAACAACATCCTCGGCGGCAGCTTCAACTCGCGGCTCAACGGCAACCTGCGCAGCGAACACGCCTACTCGTACGGCGTGTTCAGCTTCTTCGACACGCACCGCGAGGCGGGGCCGTTCGTGGCCGCCGGCGGAGTGGTCAGCGACAAGACAGCGCTGGCGCTGGGCGAGTTCATGAAGGAGCTGACGCGAATGAAGTCGGGCGAGGTCAGCGAGGCGGAGCTGGCAGACGCCAAGGACTCGCTGGTGCGGGCCATTCCCGCGCTCTTCGCCAGCGACGAGCAGACCGCGGGAGCTTACGCGCGCGCCTGGCTGCACGGGCTGCCCGCCGACTACTACGCCACCTACCAGCAGCGCGTGGAGGCGGTGAACCGCGACGACGTGGCGAAAGCCGCGCGCGATCGCCTGCACCCCGACGACATGGCCATCGTGGTGGTGGGTCCGGCGAAGGAGATCGCCAGCGGCCTTGCGGGGCTGCCCTTCGGCAAGGTGGAGCTGCGCGACGCGGAGGGAGAGGCGAAGAAGGCTGCCGCCGCGGCGGCGGCCGGCAAGTAGATGGCCGAGCCGGAGGCGCTGCAGCTCTGGGCCGTCTGCAAGCGCTACGGCGTCTTCCGCAAGCACCAGGCGCTCCGGGGCGTCAGCATCCGGGTGCAGCAGGGTGAGTGCTACGGGCTGGCCGGCCCCAACGGCGCCGGCAAGACCACGCTGATCCGGCTCCTGCTCGGCCTTTCCCTGCCCGACGAGGGCGAGGTGCGCGTCTTCGGGCAGCGGCCGGACGACCCGGAGGTGCGCCGGCGGATCGGGTTCGTGCCCGAGGCCGCAGAGCTGCCCGCTGCCGCCTCGCCGCGGCGGCTGGTGCGCAGGTTCGCGGTGCTGCGGGGCATGCCGCCGCGGGAGGCGGAGCCGCAGGGCATCGCCCAGCTCGAGCGCCTGGGCATGTCCGAGCTCCTCGATCGCGCCGCGGGCAAGCTGTCCAAGGGCGAGAAGCAGCGCACCCTGCTCGCGCTCGCCCTGATGGGTTCGCCCGACCTGCTCATCCTCGACGAGCCCACCGACGGCCTGGACCCGATGGGCCGCGCGCTGGTGCGCCGGGTGCTGCGGGAAGAGCGCGCCAGGGGCCGCACGGTCTTCCTCAACTCGCACCTGCTCTCGGAGACCGAGCGCGTCTGCACGCGGGTGGGCATCCTCCACCGCGGCCAGCTGGTGCGCGAGGAGCTGGTGAGCGGCCGCGGCGAGGCGGCGGGCGCCAGCGAGATCGTGCTCGCCGACGGCAAGGTCGTGCCGGTCGCCCACGAGGATCTCCAGCAGCTCAACGCCGCGCTCGACCGCCTGCGCGGCGAGGGCCATCTGGTCGCCGAGGTGCGGCCGGTGCGGCACGATCTGGAGGCGACCTTCGAGGCCGCGGTGACCGGAGATGCCCGGCCGCCCGCGCCGGCGGGCCCTCCTCCCCCGGAGCCGCCCGCGCTGCCCGCGCGGCCGCTGCGGGCGCTCGACGGCGCCATCCGCGTCGCCCGCGAGATCGGCGCGGAGCTCGCGGCCCGCCGCGTGGGGTGGATTGCCCTCGCGCTCCTGCTCGCCTTCACCGCGATCTTCTTCCTGCTCGTCCGCAGCGACATCGTCGCCGGCGCCGCCGCGGGCGCGCGCAGGCTCGGCGCGGGAGAGGAGACCACCGCCCGGTGGATCGGCCGCTACGCCGCCGGCGTCCTCTACTGGGGGCTCCTGCCCGGCAGCGTCGTCTTCGCCGCGCTCTTCGCGCCGCCGCTCCTCGACCCGCGCCGCACGGTGCTCCTGCACGCGCAGCCGGTCAGCCGAGGCGACGTGGCCTCCGGCATCTTCGCCGCGGTGCTCGGGCTCTGGCTCGCGCAGTATGCGCTCCTGGTCGCGCTCTTCTTCGCCGGGTTGCGCTGGCTGCAGATCGAGGTGAGCCCGCGCCTCTTGCTGATGCCGGCGCCGCTGATCTTCGCTTTCGCATCGCTCTACGCGGTCTCGCTCGCGGTCACCTATGCGCTGCGCAGCGGCCTCGCCGCGGCGGTGGCGGGATTCGCCGTCTTCGTGCTGGCGGCCATGGCCAGCGGCCCCTCGCCGCGCTGGCTCGCCGCCGCCTCGCCCGCGCTCTTGCCGCGCATCGGCGCCCTCTCGCAGCAGGCCATGCGGCTGGGCGCGGGCGACCGGCCGCTCTTGGCCCCCTTCCTGCTCACGGCGATGTGGGCGGCGGCGCTCTTCCTGGTGGCGCTCTTCGCGGCGCGCAGGAGCGAGAAGTGAAGCGCAGGCGCGACCTCTGGCTGCTCGCGGCGGCGGCGCTGCTCTTGATCGCCTCGGCCATCTACATCGCCCTCTCGGCCCGCTCGGCAGAGGAGCGGCGCGAGGCGACGCTGGAGCGCGTGCCGCAGTTCCCGGCGCCGAACCAGCTTCCTTCCCACCGGCGCCGCACGCGGGATGCGCCACCGCCTCCGCCGCCCGCGCCGCCGCCCGCCGCGCCTGCGCCGCGCTACGACCCGATGCTCTCGTTCGCGCTGGGCGGCGGCTCCGGCAACGTGGGGCTGGTCCACGTCAATGCGCTCCTCAACACGCCGCTCTTCGATCGGCTGCGCGAGTGCATGCCGCAGGACTTCGCGGGAATGGACAAGGCCGGGCGCGAGCTCGGGTTCGACTTCTCGCGCGACGTGGACCGTATCGCGTTCGTGCCCGGCGGCATGGCGATGTCCGGGTTCTTCGAGGGCAAGCCGGTGGCGCAGTCGATGGCCGGCGCCGACTCCCGCCGCGACGACTACCGCGGCGCGGCCATCTACACGCGGCCGGGGGGCGGGGACTGCTTCGCGCAGCTCTCGAGCCTGGTCCTCTACGGCCAGGGCGAGGGCTGCCAGGCGCTCGTCGACCGCGCGCTCTCCCCCACGCCGGCGGCTGCCGACGAGGACGTCTACGGAGACCTCTTCCTGCGCACCGACCTCGCCCCCTTCCGCCAGGGACAGGCAGCGGAGCCGATCCGGACGCTGGTGGACGGCCTCTCCGGCCTGACCGTCCGCGCCAACGTCTGGGACTCGGTGGCGCTGACGCTCTCGGGCGCTCCCCAGCCCGGCCGCGACGTCCGCGATCTGGCGCAGATGGCGCGCGGGGCCATCGCGCTGGTCAAGAACCAGCTCGACGACGACGCGGTCGAGTACCGCGCGCTGGCCGATCTCGCCAAGGTGGGCGAGAACCCCGACCGGCTGGAGATCGACCTGGCGCTGCCGGCGCAGGATCTCTTCGACAAGCTCCACTTCCCCTGCCCGGGTCGCGACGCCGGGATGTGAAGCCTATTTTCGCTCCTGCTCGCGGGCGCGCTTCAGTTCCGCGGAGGTCCGCTCCGCCAGGTCGAGGAAGGCGAAGAGCACCGCCTGCAGCTTGGTGGGATCGCCGATCGCCTCGAAGCGGTCGTTGCGGATGCGATAGGCGAGCCAGTCCCGGGCGGTGGCGCCCTCCCGGTAGGGCGCGAGCTCGAGCCCGGAGAGCGGCGTGCCGGCGAGATCGATCTGCACGCTCCAGCCCGGCTTCTCGGTGAGCGTCTGGATGCGGACGCCGAGGGAGGGATCGCGCCCGCGCTCCGACTGCGCCTTGTACCAGGCCTGGATGCGCTCGAGCACGTCCATCGCCCGCGATGCTACGGCGCACGAGGCCCGCTCGCCAGCTTTCAGCGGGCGATCTCGCGGGCGGCCCGCAGGCCGGTCTCGATGGCGCCGTGCACGGTGCCGCAGGCGCCTTCGAAATGGGTGGCCTCGCCGGCGAAGTGCAGCGGCCCCACCTTCCTCGCCAGATCGCGCTGCGCCTTCATGGCGCCCACCGGCACCCAGCTATAG
>DASSQZ010000034.1:0-43780 GCA_035702105.1 Myxococcales bacterium
GCCTGATGTTCGGGTTCGGCAGCGACCAGGACTTCGGCGACGCCACGCAGGTGATCGCCTTCCTCGACGCCGGCGGGCTGGGACTGCCGGACCGCGACTACTACCTGAAGGACGACGCCCGATCGAAGGAGATCCGAGACAAGTACGCGCTGCACGTGCAGCAGATGCTGCGGCTCTCGGGCGAGCGCGATCCCGGGGCGGGAGCCCGGGCGGTGCTGAAGATGGAGACGGCGCTGGCGCGGGCGTCGCTCACGCGGGTGGAGCGGCGCGATCCCTACAAGCTCTATCACAAGCTCTCCCGCGCCCGGCTCCAGGCGCTGACGCCGTCCCTGCGCTGGGACCGGTACCTGGCGGCCGTGGACCTGGCGGCTGTCCGCACCGTCAACGTCACCGAGCCCTCGTTCTTCAAGGCGCTGGACGGCCTCTTGCGCAGCGAGAGCCTGCAGCACTGGAAGACCTACCTGCGCTGGCACCTCGCCAAGGCCCGGGCGCCCTACCTCTCCAGCGCCTTCGTCAACGAGAGCTTCAACTTCGATTCGAAGGTGCTCCGCGGCATCGAGGAGATGCCGCCGCGCTGGAAGCGCTGCGTCCGGTACGTCGACCACTTTCTCGGCGAGGCGCTGGGAGAGGAGTTCGTCCGCCGCACCTTCTCCCCGAAGACGCGTGAGGACACGGAGAAGATGAGCCGGCTGGTGGAACAGGCGATGCGAGGCGAGATCGAGCGCCTCGACTGGATGGGTCCGCGCACCCGGCAGGCGGCGCTCGCCAAGCTGGGCGCGGTCCGCAACAAGATCGGCTATCCCGACCACTTCCGGGACTATTCGCAGGTGGAGGTGCGGCCCGGGGACTTCTTCGGCAACGTGGAGCGCGCGACGGTGTTCGAGTCGCGCCGGCAACTGCGCAAGATCGGCAAGCCGGTGGACAGGACCGAGTGGGGCATGACCCCGCCGACGGTGAACGCCTACTACAACCCGCAGATGAACGACGTGAACTTCCCCGCCGGAGTGCTGCAGCCGCCGCTCTACGACCCCCGCCTCGACGATGCGCCCAACTACGGCAACACCGGCTCGACCATCGGGCACGAGCTGACCCACGGGTTCGACGACGAGGGGCGGCAGTTCGACGCGCAGGGGAACCTCAAGGACTGGTGGACGCAGGACGATGCGCGGAAGTTCGAGACCCGCGTGCAGTGCGTGCGCGACCAGTTTGCCGGGTACGTGATCGTGGACGACATCCACATCAACTCGCGCCTGACCAGCGGCGAGGACGTGGCCGACCTGGGCGGCACGCTGCTCGCGTACCTGGCCTGGAAGAAGGACGTGGCGGGCAAGGCGCTCGGTCCCATCGAGGGATTCACGCCCGACCAGCGCTTCTTCATCGGATTTGCCCAATGGGCTTGCGAGAACCAGCGGCCGGAGAACCTGCGCGTCAGCGCCGTCACCAACCCGCACTCGCCGGGCAGGTACCGCATTGACGGTATCGTCGCGAACCTTCCCGAGTTCGGCCGCGCCTTCTCCTGCAGGCCGGGAGCGGCAATGGTGCGCGAGAAACCCTGCAAGGTCTGGTAAGGAGGCCGCATGAACCGGATTCCACTGTTGCTCCTCTGCGCAGCGTGCGTCAGCACCGGCACCCACGAGAAGGCCCTCGAAGACCTGAACAAGCAGCACCAGGCCGAGATGGAGAAGGAGAACCAGCAGCTCGCGCAGAAGCAGAAGCAGCTCGACGACGCCGAGGCGGCCCGCAAGGACCTGGAGACGAAGCTCGCGGAGGCGCAGAAGCGCTCGGACGAGCTGAACAAGCTCCTGCAGGGCACCGCCGCGGACAAGGACAAGCTCGACAAGCTGCTCGCCTCGTCCAACCAGCAGCTCGAGGAGCTGGCAAAGCAGAAGGCCGCGGCCGACGCCCGCGCCGCCACCTACAAGTCGCTCACCGACAAGCTCCGCTCGATGATCGACTCGGGCAAGCTCTCGGTGAAGATCCGCAAGGGCCGCATGCTCATCTCGCTGCCCAACGACGTGCTCTTCGACTCGGGCAGCGCCACCATCAAGAAGGCCGGGCAGGACGCGCTCGCGCAGGTGGCGCAGGCGCTCGCCGGCTTCTCCGACCGGCAGTTCCTGGTGGCCGGCCATACCGACGACCGGGCCATCCATACGGCGCGGTTCCCCTCGAACTGGGAGCTGTCCACCGCGCGCGCCGTCACCGTGACGCGCTTTCTCGTCTCCAAGGGGATGAAACCCGAGCAGCTCGGCGCGCTGGGATATGGAGAGTTCGATCCGGTCGTCCCCAACGACTCCGAGGAGAACCGGGCGTTGAACCGGCGCATCGAGATCCAGCTTCAGCCCAACCTGAGCGAACTGCCCTCGATGGCCGACCTGCCGGCCTCAGGCTAGAGCGCGCGAGCGTGACCCTGGGTGTCTCCGGGAATGCGGAGACGCCCTCCTAGGCGTTCTTCCCGGCCCATTTCGCCAGGGCCTCCGCCTGCTCCTTCTTCGGCAGCTTGAGGTGCTCGTCGCAGAGGAAGCGGAAGCGCGGGCCCTTCGAGCGGTTCTTGCAGCCGGGATAGCGGCAGCGCATGTCGAGCTTGCGGCCGCGGGGGGCGCCGACCCGGCCGTTGCGGCCTGCCGCGGGCAACGCCGCGGAAATACGGTCGGCGAAGATCTGTGCAAAGCGTTCAGCGAGCGCATCGAACGGATGGGAGGAGCGTCGGGCCATAGCGTTCAATTACTATGGCCCGAGGGATTGCGCAACCATTCCAGTATGAAAAGCGATCTCCGGGGCCCTGATTTGTCCGCTGCCGCCGCAGATTTCCGGAAAACCGCCCCTTCCGTCGTGCGCGAATATACGGATGGTGCTGCCTCAATGGCAGGGCGACGATTGTCCCGCGTCCGTGGGATAAGGCATCGCCGATGAGCGAATTCGACAAGCATGCACGCTCGTACGAGGCGGTCCACGCGCAGAACCTGCGCCCGAGCGGCGAGGCGCCGTCGTACTTCGCGCGATACAAGCAGCAAACGGTGGAGCGCGTGGTCGGCAGGGGCTTCGCCGGCCCCGTGCTCGACTTCGGCTGCGGCGTCGGCGCGCTCACCGCGCTGCTCGCGGAGTCGTTCCGGTCGGTGGACGGCTACGATCCCTCCCGGGAGAGCCTCTCGCTGGCGCGCGCGCGTGTCCCTTCCGCGCGCTTCTTCGACCGTGTCGAGGCGCTCCCCGCGCGGCATTACGGCGCGGTGGTGCTCGCCAACGTGCTGCACCACGTGCCGCCCGCCGGCCGCCCGGGGCTCGTCCGCAGCGTGGCGGCGCTGCTCGCGCCCGGAGGCACCCTGGTCTCCTTCGAGCACAACCGGCTCAACCCCGTCACCCGGCGCGTGGTCTCCGCCTGCGCCTTCGACCAGGGCGCGCAGCTTCTCTACCCCGCCGAGGTGAAACGGCTCCTGCGCGAGGCCGGGCTCGCGGCGGTGGCGCTCGACTACATCGTCTTCTTTCCCCGGGCGCTGCGGGTGCTGCGTCCGCTGGAGCCGTGGCTGGCCCGGCTACCCCTGGGCGCTCAGGTCTGCGCGTGGGGCCGCAACCAGTGACACCGCCGGCTGGACGGGGACGGGCGCGTCGTTGGCGCCCTCCGCGGCGCAGTTGATCGTCTCCGAGAGCACGTAGAGCGGCCGCAGCTTCACCTGCTCGTAGATGCGGCCGATGTACTCGCCGAGGATGCCGGTCATGATCAGCTGCACCGCCGCCAGCAGCGACACCAGGACGATCACGGTGGTCCAGCCGGGCACGGTGGCATGGAAGACGAAGCGCGCCACCACCGCCCAGATCGCCACCGCCACGCTGCAGACGCTGATGAACATGCCCAGCCAGGTGGCGAAACGCAGCGGCAGGATGCTGAACGAGGTGATCCCGTCGATGGCGAAGCGCAGCATCCTGGAGAAGGGGAACTTGGTCTCGCCGGCGAAGCGGACGGGGCGGTCGTAGAGCACCGCCGTCTGCTTGAAGCCGAGCCAGGCCACCAGGCCGCGGATGAAGCGGTGGGTCTCGCGCAGCTCGCGCAGCACCGTGACGATGCGGCGGCTCATCAGGCGGAAGTCGCCGGTGTCGAGCGGCACCTCGATGGGAATGAGCCGGGCGAAGATGCGGTAGAACCACTTCGCGGTGAGGAGCTTGAGGCGCGTCTCGCCTGCGCGGGTGCGGCGCCTCCCGTAGACCACGTCGAACCCCTCCCGCCACTTCGCCACCATCTCCAGCACCACCTCGGGCGGGTCCTGCAGGTCGGCATCCATGACCACCACCGCCTCGCCGCGCGCGTGATCGATGCCGGCGGTGATGGCCGCCTGGTGCCCGAAGTTGCGCGCGAAGGAGAGGACGCGGTAGCGGCGCTCGGCCGCGGCCAGCGACCTGAGGAGCTCCAGCGACCGGTCCCGCGAGCCGTCGTCCACGAAGACCACCTCGGTGTCGAGGCCGAGGGCGGGCAGGAACTTCTGCAGCCGCGCGTGCAGCTCTGGAATGACGGCTTCCTCGTTGAAGATCGGCAGCACCAGCGTCAGGACGGGACCGCGCATGCGCGAAAGCTATGCACCGGTGCGCCGGCGGCAGCGAAGCGGCGCGCCAATGTCGCCTGATCGACGGCGGCGCGATTCCCGCAATCGGGCAGTGAACAGTGCAATCGCCGCGTTGGCGTCCCGCGGCGCGGGGAATACATTGACCCGAGCTCCGGCAATGCGATCGCGGAAAACCACCCTGCTGTTCCTCGCCTGCTCCGCGGCGCTCGCGCTGGTGCCGGTGATTCCCGCCTACCTGCCGCTGGTGGATTTCCCGCAGCACGTGGCGCTTCACGCCATCTGGAACCACATCCACGACCCGGCCTTCAACCTCGGCGGCCGCTTCCAGGTGACGCTCGCGACCCCCTACGCGCTTCCGCACCTGGCGGCGCACGCGGCGGCGAAGGTGCTGGGACCGGAGGGCGGCCTGCGGCTGGTGCTGGTCCTCTCGCTGGTCGCCTTCCCCTGGGCCTCGCTTGCGCTCCTGCGCGCGTTCGGCCGGCCCGACGAGATCGCGCTGGCGGCCTTTCCCGCCGCGCTCTCGTTCGTCTACTGGTACGGCTTCATCTCCTACGTCGTGTCGCTGCCGCTGATCCTCCTCGGCGTGGCCCGGGCGCGCCGCTGCGCCCTCTCGGGCCGGCCGCGGGACGCGCTCCTGCTCGCGGCGCTGGGGCTCCTCACGGTGGCGACGCACGCTTTCGCGCTCCTCGTCCTGCTCCTGCTCGCCGCGGTGGCGGCGCTGGCCACCACGCGCGCGCTGCCCCGGCTCCTGCTCACCGCCTGCGCCCTGCTGCCGGCGGTGGCCTGGGCGGCGGTCTGGACCCTCTCCGCCGTCTCCGAGGTGCCGGCGCAGCCGCTGCAGACGACCTGGGAGACCTGGCACGAGCGGCTGCATTACGGCCTCGGTACGGTCTTCGGCACCTACACCCGCGATCCGCGGACGCTCGCCATCGCCCTCCTTCTGGCGGTCGTGCTCGGGGCGGCCTGCTGGCTTTCGACCCGCGACGCGGGCACCGCCGGCGAGCGGGGCCGTCGCGCGCTCGGGTTCGTGGCGCTGGCCGCGCTCGCGGCGTCGCTGCTCTGCCCGCAGGTCTTGATGAACACCTGGGGGCTGTGGGAGCGCATTCCGCCCGTCGCGTTCGTCGCGCTGGCAGGAGCCCTTCCCTGGCCTGCGGCGGCGAGGCCGCGCGCGCGGCTGGCAGCGGCGCTCTCCGCCGTCGCGCTCTTCTCCAGCGGCACCGCCATCGCCCAGGGGCTGTCGTTCAGCGCGAAGGCCCGCGGCATCCGCGAGCTCGCGCAGGCGCTCCCCCGCGGCGCACGCATCTTCTGGTCCGCCTGCGGCGACGAGCAGCCCTGGCCCACCGCCACGCCCTCGTTCAAGCACATGGGCGCCTACGTCCAGGAGGCGCGCGGCGGCGACCTGTCCTATTCGTTCGCGCATTTCAACCACATGGTGGTGCGATATCGCGGCGGGCGCCTCCCCGCCTCGTTCGATCGCTCCGTCTACGACTTCGCCGTCCTGCGCGCAGGCTCGGGCTGCCCGCCGATGCAGGAGTTGCTCAAGCTCGGGCCCATCGCCGTGGAGGGCCGGTACCTGGCGTTCGCCGCGAGCGCGGTGACGCCGGAGCTCGCGGAGGCGCTGGATCCGCAGCGGCCGGCGCGCGCGGCCACCCGCACGCCGTAGGAGGCCTCCTCAGCGAATCCCGGAGAGCGCCTGCTGCAGCGCCATGGCGATGCGGCGGGACGCGCTCGCGCCGGGATGGCCGTCGTACGGAATCAGCTCGGACACGTCCACGTCGGCCAGCACGAACGGCAGCCGCTGCGACACCAGCAGCCGGCGCAACACCTCCGCTTCCGGGTGCGCGTCGAGCGCGCGCTCCGGCCCTACGCTCACCACCAGCACGATGAACTTCGCGCCCCTGCCGCGGCACTGGAGCGCGGCCTCGCGGAGCGCGGCCCCGGTGACCGCCATGGACTCGCGCAGGCGCCGGTCGCCCAGCACAGGAAGCTCGTTGACCCACAGATCGCGAAGACGCAGCCGCTGGAAGAAGCCGTCCGCAGCGGGCGCGGCGGCGAGGCGGCCTCCGCGAAGCACGAGGCGCGGGCGGTAGTCCTGCACGTTGCGCTGGAGCTGGATGGGAAGGAACACCAGCACGCAGGCAGCAGGGCTCCGCAGCCGGCCCAGCGCCTCCTCCAGCCGCAGGAGCGACTGGTCGGTGCCGTATCCGCCCGCGGACACGTTGACGAGCTGGAGCTGCAGCCGCGCAGAGAGCTGCGCCGCGAAGGTGTCCTCGAACGGAAGTCCGTGGCCCACGCCCACCGATTCCCCGGCGATCACCAGGCTGGGGCGCGAAGGATCGGGCGGGGCAGATGCGCTTCGGGCCCGATCTCCCCAGGCGTCGATGGCGTAGGCGACCGGCGGCGCGCCGGCGGTGGCGAGCATCACCGTGCGCGACGGCGAGAGCACCCAGCCGAAACGGCCGTCGGTGCGTCCCATGCGCAGCTCCAGCTTGCGCGCCCGCCAGGTGGTGGTGCCGCGCTCGCCCTGGCGGAGGATCAGCTCGCCTGCGCAGAGCGCGAGCGCGACGGCCAGCGCGGCACGCAAGAGGTCCCAGGGCCTGGCGGCCAGCCGCGCCAGCGGTCCCGACGCGGCGGCGGCGGCCACGCCCAGGGCGACCAGCCCGGCGCGCAGAAGCGGCAGGAGCCACCACGGCGGCGGCAGGTACAGCGCCGGCACCCGGACGTGGCGCGTGAACCAGGCGGCGTCGCAACGGGCAGCGGCGAGCAGGGCGCCGGCACCCGCCGCCAGCACGGCGCAGCGGACGCTTCGGCGGACCGCGCGGAGGTACGCGGGCTCGGATACGGGCTGCGGCATCGCCCCATCCGCGGCCGGCCGCGCCCTCAGACCCCGCGCTCCACCCGCGCCTTCCACCGGGCCCGCGCCTTCTCGCGCTCGCCGTCGCGCGTCCTCACCGCGGTCTGCGCGCTCAGCGAGGCGAGCAGCTTGCGGGTGGCCTTGGCCACCTCGTCGACCGCGCGCTCGAAGGCGGCGGCGTCCGCGGCGCCGGGCCTGGCCAGCCCGCTCACCTTGCGCACGTACTGCACCGCCGCGTCGCGGATCTCTTCCGCGGTGGTGGGCGGGTCGAAGTTGTAGAGAACGCGGATGTTCCGGCACATGGACGGCCTCCCGGAAGGCGGCTCACATGCTCAATTCGAACGCGAGCGTCAGGGTCGTGTCCAGGTTTGCCTTTCCCTCGGGCGGCGACGAGTCCTCCGCGATGCCGTACGAGACGCCGAAGCTCAGGCTCCGGTACAGGCGCGTGGAGAGCTTCACGACGTTGGTGAGCAGGAGGCGCGGCCCGTCGGGCAGGTTCACCAGCGTGGTCAGCTCGTCGGTGAGGATGGTGTCGCGGGTGAGCGCGTAGCGCGCGGCGAGCCCCGCCTGCGGCGCGGCGATGGTCACGTCGGGCAGGTCGAGCGGACCCGGCGGCTTGGGGAAGTACTGGAACCGGAACTCGCGCCCGCCGCGGAAGCCCAGATCGACGCGCAGCGCGGCGGTCTGGAAGTCGCCGTCCTTGCGATCGATCAGCTGCAGCGAGACGCCCGCCTCGGCGGCGGGGCGCCACTCGATCGACTTGAGGTGATCGGCGTCGGCCAGCGCCTGCAGGTAGATGGAGATCATCGGGTCGAGCCGCCGGTCGCCGCGCAGCGCGACCGCGCCGTTGAGCGCGCTCGTGCTGGTGAGGCCCGTGGACGGATCCGTGGACCGGCCGTAGGCCGCGCTCGCCTTGAAGCCGTAGATCCAGTCCGGCGTCTTGCGGCCGAGCGCGGCGCCGAGGGTGAAGGTGGACGTTTCCGAGTTGCCGGTGAGCAGGACGGCACCCACGGCGACATTGCCGGTGAAGGGCTCGGCGGCTGGAGCGGAGGGCGCGCCGGGAGCGGTGGCAACCGGCGCCTGCGCCAGCAACGCGGCAAGGAGAAAGAAGTGCATGGGAGCTCCACGTGCAGCGATCGACGAGGGGCCACGGAGCATAGCCGACGGGCCGATCTTTCGCGAATGCGGCAAATGCGCCTATCTTCGCGACATGGCGGACAATCCTGCCGCGCTCACCGTCCGCTCCATCCGCACCGTCACGGTGGAAGTGCCGATGAACCTGCCGCTCGGCACCAGCGCCGCCACCATCCGCGCCGCGCCGCTTTTGCTCATCGAGATGGAGACCGAGCAGGGCGTCACCGGCCGCTCCTACCTCTTCTGCTACCTGCCTGCGGCAGCCATGGCCATCTCCGCGCTGCTCGGCGAAGTGCTGCGCGTGGTCAAGGGCGAGACGGTCGCGCCGGCCGCGCTCTGGGCCCGCCTGGCGAAGCGGTTCACGCTCATCGGCGTCCAGGGCGTGGTGCGGATGGCGATGTCCGGATTCGACATGGCCTGCTGGGACGCCCTGGCGGTGGCCGCCCAGAAGCCGCTCGCCTCGCTCCTCGGAGGCATGCCAAGGCCCATCCCCGCCTACAACAGCAACGGCCTCGGCCTGATGGAGCCGGAGGCCGCGGCGGACGAGGCGGAGCTGCTGCTCGCCGGCGGGTTTCGCGCGGTGAAGCTGCGCCTCGGGCATGCCACGCTGCACGCCGACCTCGCGGCGGTGCGCGCCGTCCGCAAGCGGCTGCCCGACGACGTGGCGCTGATGGTCGATTACAACCAGGCGCTCACCGTGGCGGAAGCGCTCCATCGCGGACGCGCGCTGGACGGCGAAGGCGTCTACTGGATCGAGGAGCCCATCCGCCACGACGACTACCAGGGCTCGGCCACGCTCGCGCGCGAGCTGCGCACGCCCCTGCAGATCGGCGAGAACTTCTCGCTGCCCTGGGCGATGGAGGAAGCGCTGCGCGCGCGCGCCTGCGACTACGTCATGCCCGACGTGGAGCGCATCGGCGGCGTCACCGGCTGGCAGCGCGCGGCAGCGCTGGCCGCCGCCAGCGGCGTGGAGATGTCCTCGCACCTCTTTCCGGAGCTCAGCGCGCACCTGCTCTCGGTGACGCCGACCTGCCACTGGCTCGAGTTCGTCGACTGGGCCAGCGCCATCCTCGCCGAGCCGCTGCGCCTCTCCAACGGATACGCCATGCCCTCGGTGCGCCCCGGCGCCGGCATCGCCTGGAACCACGACGCGGTGGAGCGGTACCGCGTGCGCTGAGCGGACCGCAGCCGCGACCAAGGTCCGATGGCGGCGGCGAGCGGCCGGATGCGTACACTGACGGACCAAGGGAGGATCGCGTGGAAACCTCCGAGCTGGAAGCGCCGTTGCAGCGGCCCTTGATCGAGCGCGCCATCGCCGGCGAGACCCTCCGCGCGCTGGGCCTTCCGCCGCCCATCACCGTCCCGCAGGAGGCGACGCTGCTCACGGTGCTGGAGACGCTGCGGGAAAAGCACATCGGCTGCGTGCTCGTCACCGGCGCCGAAGGCAGGCTCACCGGCATCTTCACCGAGCGCGATCTGATGACGCGCGTTCCTCTGCAGACGGCGGGCTGGGCGGACGACGCGGTCCTCGGCTACATGACCCCGGAGCCCGAGGCGCTGCTCCCGGACGACAGCATCGCCTGGGCGCTCAAGCTCATGCACGTGGGCGGATACCGGCACGTGCCGCTCACCGACGAGGCCGGCCGGCCCGTGGGGGTGGTCTCGATCAAGGACATCGTCGACTACATCGTCGACCTCTTCCCCGCCCCGGTGCTCAACCTGCCGCCCGATCCGCGGCAGAAGCCCGACTCGGAGTTCATGGGCGGCGGCGAGGACTGATCGCCTCGGACGCAGCGCCGCGGTGCCGGTCTTCTCAGGGGCGCTCGGTGGGGGGCTTGTCCCCGGGCCCGGGAAGCGGGCGGCGGCGCCCGCCTTCGTGCTCGGCCGAGAGCAGCTCCTCGAGCGAATCGTAGAGGTAGATCACCGGCGCCTTGTTCTGGAAGAGCCCGCCCGTGTCCGCGCTGGGCCCGTAGGTCGAGTAGAGACTGCGGCCGAGCAGGCGCAGGTAGACGGTGAGCTGGCCGCGGTGGTGCGCGGAGTGCGCGATGCGGCGCAGCATGATCCAGGCCCGCGTCCTCTGCACGTCGAAGAACTTCGCCTGCTCGCCGTACCACTCCAACGGCTTCGCCCGCAGTTGATCGAGCCGCTTGCCCGACGCCGCGGCGTAGTGGTCGATGAAGGAGAGCTTCGTCTCGGTGGCGGGGAGGACGCTCATCCCCGCGTCGATCTGCAGCATGGTCTTCATCCAGACGTCTTCGGACGCGCACTGGTGGACCATGTGCTCGAGCGGGGTGCGAGCGCGCGCCTCGGGGCGGAAGGCAAGATCCGCCTCGTCGAACTGGGCCCAGACCGAGAGCGTCTTCAGGCGCTCGGTCTCGTAGGTGTCGGCAAAGAAGGAGAACGCGTGGTCCACGGCAGGCTCCCGGCTCAGTCGGCTTCGTCCTGGAGGAACTGAAGCACCGCCACCTCGTCGCGGCGCAGCGCCGCCGGTCCGCTCCTGCGGCGGACGGGCCGCGGGCCCATGCGCGACGGAAGCGCCACCGTCCGCCCGAGGAGGTAGGCGTGCACCAGCCCCGGGTGGACATAGTACTTCCTGCAGACGGCGCGGGTGTTGCCGAGCCGTTCGGCCACCGCGTCCAGCGCCCGGTTCACGTTGCGCCTGGCCTCGCGCATCGAACCCGCCGCGCCCAGGGCGGCCAGGTGCTCGGCGGCGAGCATGGTTCCGGCCCAGGTGCGGAAGTCCTTGGCGGTGATGTCGCGGCCGGTGGTCTCGCGCAGGTAGGCGTTGACGTCGTCGGAGGAGATCGTCTGCCGCCTTCCCGAGGCGTCGAGGTACTGGAACAGCTCCTGCCCGGGCAGGTCCTGGCACTGCTGCACGATGCGGGCGAGCCTGCGGTCGGTGATGGCCACGTCGTGGTTCACTCCGCTCTTTCCCCGGAACGAGAAGCGCAGCTTTGCGCCGTCGATCTCCACGTGGCGTCCGCGCAGCGTGGTGAGGCCGTAGGACCGGTTCTCGCGCGCGTACTCGTCGTTGCCCACGCGGATCAGGGTCTTGTCGAGCAGCCGCACCACCGTGGCGAGGATCTGCCTGCGGGTCAGGTCGTGCGCTTTCAGATCCCGCTCCACCCGGTCGCGGATGCCGGGCAGGATCTCGCTGAACTCCAGCATGCGGCGGAACTTCGACTCGTCCCGCGCCTCGCGATAGCGCGAGTGGTAGCGGTACTGCTTGCGGCCGCGGGCGTCGCGCGCGGTGGCCTGGATGTGGCCGCGCGGATCGGGGCAGATCCAGACGTCGGTCCAGGCGGGAGGAATCACCAGCGAGGCGATCCGCTTGCGCTCGGCCTCGTCGCGCAGGCGCGCGCCTCCCGGGGCGAAGAACACCCAGCCGCTGCCGGCGCGGCGGCGGCGGATGCCGGCGACTCCGTCGGTGACGTAGCGCAGGCCGGCGCGGGTGGCGGCCTCGCGGTGTTCCTGGACGCGGAGCGAAGTCATTCGCACACGGCTCGATCGGTACCACGGCTTTTCCTGCCGGTCGACTTAGCGGCCGGTCGACGGGGGGCAGGCGGGCGGGAAGGCGGCCGCTTTCCCCCTTGCGCGCTGCGAGGGTCGCATCGAACTTGGGCGCGCGGAGGTGCGGTTGCGCAGGTGGGCTGGTCTGTTCCTTTTGATGGCGCTGGGGCCGGCCGTGCCGGGGCCGGTCCGCGCCGGCGCCGCTGCCTCGCCGCTCACCGACTACCTCGACCAGGTCGTGCGCTGGTACCACCGGGTGGCGGCCCAGGCGCAGCTCGCCAGCCAGCCGGAGGACATGCTCTTCGCCGCCGAGGCGCTGCAGGGCGCCCGGCAGGTGGCGGGTCTCGCCTTCGACGCGGCGCGGGCGGACGCCGGGCTGGCGGCGGGGCAGCCCGCACAGCCGGCCCCGCAGGGCGCCGCGCCGCAGACGCTGGCAAGGCGCGCGGCCGACGCCGCGGCCTCGGCGGGCGCGGCGCAGAAGCAGGTGGACGATCTGGAGGCGCGCCTGGCGAGGGCTGCCCCGCGGGCGAGGCCGATGCTGCAGCAGCAACTCGCGGAGTCGCGCTCCGAGCTCGCCCTGCAGCAGGCGCGCTCCCAGACGCTGAAGACGCTCGCCGATTTCGTCAGCCAGGCGGGGGAGGCGGGGGGCGCCGGGATCCTCGCGCAGATCGACGAGCTGGAGCGCTCGGTCCCGGAGGTGCGCGCACAGCGCGCCGGCGCCGGCCCTGCGCAGCCTCCCGCCGCCGCGGCGCGCAGGGTACAGCCGGCGGGCGTGCTCGGCCTCTCCGGCGATGTCATTTCCCTCGCCCGGAAGCTGCGCGACCTGCACGCGCTCGCCGACGGCACCGCCGCCCTGCGCAGCGCGGGCGAGAAGCTGCGCGCTCCGCTGCTCGCGGACCTGCGCGCCACTCTGCAGCAAGGCGATCAACTCTCGGCGGCGCCCGACACCGCCGACGCGGCAGTGCTCGCCGAGCGCAGGCAGAAGCTCGACGCGATCACCGCGCACTTCAAGAAGCTCTCCGCCGCCCTGGTGCCGCTCGCCAAGCAGGCAGCGCTCCTCGACTCGCTTCGCGCCACCCTCGGCGAATGGCACGCCGCGGTGGACAACCAGTACGACACGGAGCTGCGCACGCTCCTGCTCCGCCTCGGGCTGCTCGCCGCGGCGCTGGCCGCCGTCTTCGCCGCGTCGTCGCTCTGGCGCCGCGCCACCTTCAAGTACATCGCCGACTTCCGCCGCCGCCAGCAGTCGCTGCTCATCCGCCGCATCGTCATCTCGGTGGTGGTGGCGATCACCATCGCCCTCTCGCTGGTGTCGGAGCTCGGGTCGCTGGCCACCTTCGCGGGCTTCATCACCGCGGGGCTCGCGGTGGCGCTGCAGAACGTGATCCTCTCGGTGGTGGCCTACTTCTTCCTCATCGGCAAGTACGGCATCCGCGTCGGCGACCGCGTGCAGATCGGCGCGGTGGCAGGCGACGTGATGGACGTGGGGCTGGTCCGGCTGCACGTGATGGAGGTGCGCTCCGACGGCCTGCGCACCGGCCGGGCGGTGGTCTTCTCCAACGCGGTGGTGTTCTCCAACACCAACTTCTTCAAGCAGCTCCCCGGCTCGAGCTTCACCTGGCACGAGTTCAGGCTCACGCTCGCCGCCGCCACCGACTACCGCCTCGCAGAGGAGCGGCTGATGCGCGCGGTGGAGAGCGTGTTCGAGGCCTACCGCGCCTCCATCGATCGCCAGCACTCGGAGATGGCGCAGAACGTCTCGCTCACGGTGGGGCAGCCCAGGCCGGAGAGCCGGCTGCACCTCACCGAGTCGGGGCTGGAGATGCTGGTGCGCTATCCGGTCCCGCTCGACCGGGTGGCGGAGGTGGACGACCGCATCGCGCGCGCCCTGCTCGAGGCCATCGACTCCGAGCCGCGGCTGGCCCTCGCGGGCTCGGGAAAAGCCACCCTGCAGCCCGCGCCGATGGCGGAGTAGCTTCCGCCGCGATAGGAAGCCGGCCATGGTTCGCCTGACCACCCGATCGCTGCGGCTCGACCCGCTGGGCCTCGACGACTATCCCTGGCTCTCCGCGCTCTACGCCGATGCGGAAGTGATGCGTTACATCGGCACCGGAGTCCGGACCGAGGCGCAGGTGCGCAAGAACCTGGACGGGCTGCTCGCGCAGGCCGGGCGCCTGTCCTACGGCTACTGGGTGTTGCGCAGCCTGCGCTCGGGCGAGCGCCTGGGCGGAGCCGCGCTGATGGTGCGCCACGAAGGGCTGCCGGTGGAGCTGGGCTTCCTGCTCGCGCGCGCAGCCTGGGGCCGCGGCTTCGCCAGCGAGGCGGCCTGCGCGCTGGTGGACCATGCCTTCGGCGCGCTGGAGTTGCCCGAGGTGCAGGCCTTCACCGACCCGCGCCATCACGCCTCGATGGCGGTGCTGCGCAAGGCCGGGCTGTGCGACGCCGGCCTCGCCACCGGGCCCTATGGCAGCGAAGACCGCAAGTTCGTTCTCACGCGGTCCCAGTGGCTGGCCGCGCGCGCGCAGCCCTGACACCCCGGCCGGAGCGACGGCTCAGAACGAGAGGTTGTTCTCGTCGACGAAGCCCGTCCTGCCGTCGGCGAGCTTGACCCGGCTCAGCCCGAAGCCCTGCGTGGTATCGCTGGCGCAGACCGGCGTGTCCGGTTTCAGCGTGGCGATGGGCGGCGAGTTGGAATCCGGCGTCGGATAGACGTCCGCGCCCTGCCTCGCCACCGCGGGAACGAGCGGCGAGCAGGCCTGCGCGTCGAGCTTCTGGGGAGAGGTCGAAGTGGAGCTGGACGCCGTGGTCGCGCAGCCCGCTGCGATGGCAAGAACGAGTGCTGGAACGAATCTCATTGCAACCTCCTTGCTGGAGCGGCAGGTCGGGATCTGCCGCCCGCACTACGGATCGATGCGAAACCTATTTCTCCCGATTCGGGACTTGCGCTCGCCCGAATGCCCGCCAGAGCGGCGAATTGCACTGTTGTCGGCTGGACGTTTGCCGATCGGCCAGGCGAGACCTAAATCGATGTCGATGGCCCCGAAGCCCGCGTCCTTGATGCTCCTCTCCGAACCCGGCCCATCTTCCCCTTCCGAGGTTGCCCTCCCGCGCCAGGTCAATCCCCTCGAGGCCCTGGTGCGCCGCGTCGCCGGAGATGGAGCGATCAACCTCATCCGCGCCCGCGCAGAGGTGGTTTCGGCGCTGCATTCGTCGTTCGACGGCGTGCCCGCAGCGCGTCCGCTCGACGATGCCTTGCGGCCAACCGACATTCCTTCGGTGGCCGCCGGGTGCTTCGACGACCGCATCCTCGCCGAGGTGGACCAGGACGGCTTCGCCTTCGCGGCGAGCCCGATCGACGCCCCGTTCTTCGATCGGCGCGAGAGCCGGACGCCGCGGCAGCAGAACCTGGTCGACATCGCCCTGGTGGACGGCGTCGTCTGCGTCCGCAAGCGCTATCGCGGCCTGCGCCTGGGAGCACGGCGGTGGGGCACGCAGCGCGTCCCCTGGCGCCAGCGCGTCCAGCGCAGCGTCTGGGCGGCGCTGGGGATGTATCTCTACAGCGAGGCGGCGGCCCTGCTCCGGCTGCAGGACCTGCCGTTCGTTCCCCGCCTGCGGCGCATCGACTTCGCCGATCGGGCGCTCTACATGGACTACGTTCCGGGCGAGAACCTCCGCTCCTTCGCGGCGCAGGGCGGCGCGGTGGTGCTGGATACCGACCTGCGCGCGGCCCAGGTCCGCGGCCTCTCCGCCCACGACCTGGAGCGCCGCGAGGTGGCCCTGCTCGACCGCGCCGGCGTGGGCGACTTCCGCCGCGAGATCGCAGCCATGGCGCGCGAGATCAACGCGCGGGGCGTGGCGCCGCTGGACATCAAGCTCGGCAACTTCATCCGCGGCGCCCAGACCGGCCGGCTCTACTGGATCGACTTCGAGATCTCGCGCCTCTCCTCCCAGCCGAACTGGGAGGCGGACCTGGCGCTCGAGCGCGACACGCTCGAACGCCTGTTCGAGATCACCCTCTAGGGAAAGCTCCTGAAGAGGTCGCTCAGATCGTTGGCGTTGGCCGCGTCGCCGAGGAAGGGAGCCACGCCGAAGATCTCCTCCACGCTGCGCAGGGTGGAGCTGTGCGTGTACGCCACCTGGCTCGCGTAGCCCGGCTTGGCCAGCGGCGACATGACCATGAAGCCGATGGGCACGTTGCTGCCGGCGCTCTCGTCGAAGGTGATGAAGAGCGCGCCGCCCTCCTTGTACGCCTTCGACGCGAGGATCTTCGGCACTTCCCGGGCCAGCCACGCGTCGCCGGTCGCGACCGAGCAGTCGTGCATGTCGTTGCACAGGTTCGGGGTGATGAAGTTGTACGCCGCCACCGTGTTGGCCTCCAGGTCTAGGGTCAGCTCCGCGTACGGGCGCACGTGCGCGATGCACTCGCTGGACGCCGGGTCGACGCCGCCGTTCACGTCGGTGAAGTAGACCATCGGGTTGTGCTTGGGCGCGTACTGGTTCACGTACCCGAGCGGGCAGTCGGCCCCGGAGATGTCCTCCTGGTACGACTTCCAGGTGACCCCGGCGTTCTGCAGCAGCGTGACCAGGTGCTGCGTGGTGCTGAGGCGATGGTTGGCGGGAACGTCGTCGTCGGCCACCCCGAGCGTGGAGCCGGCCTCCAGCCAGATGTAGTTGGGCAGGCTGGGGTGCAGGTTGGGGACGTTCATGTAGCGGTCCGCGTGCGCGCCCTGGGCCAGGAGCGTGCCGTTGATGTACGGGGCCGCGGCGCTGCCCTTGATCGACGACCAGTCGTGGTTCTCGAACACGATCACGAAGACGTTCTTGATGTGGTTGCTGACCGTGACCTGCACCGGACCGGAGGTGGTTACGGCGCCGGCAGCGTCGGCGGCGCGGACCTCCAGCGTGTGCGCGCCGTTGTCCACCGAGAAGCTGTCCCAGGTGGTGGCGAAGGGCGCGGCCGCCACGGTGGCGATGGGGGCGCCGTCGAGCTGGAACTCGGCGCTGGCGGTCCCGGCGGGCACCAGAGCGTTCAGCGCGACCGGGCCGGCGACCACCGCGCCGCTGGAGATGCCACTCAGCGCCGGCGTCGAGGACGGCGCAGGGGGATCGGCGGGAGGCGCTCCGCCCGTGGGAGGCGCCACGGGGGGAGCGCCCGGCTGGCCGGCCGCTGCGGGGCCTGCAGGGGAGGGCGAGCCGCCGCAATGGATGGCGAGGACCGCGGCCAGGAGCGCCAGCGTTCGCAGCGCGCCGGTCCGGAGATGTGGGCAAAGACGCACGAGCAGCTCCTCGGTCAGGGTTGTCCTGTTCCGGAACAGGACCCGGCGAGGGGTTATTCGTGCGGGCTCCTACTCATCGTCGAGCTCGTCCTCGGCGAGCCGCAGCACCTCCGCCTCCACCCCGGCCGGGTCGTCCTTCGGAGCGCGCTCGTTCCGCATCCGCGTGACCAGGTCCTGCTTCTCCTGCTCCAGCGCGGCGATCTCGAAAGCGAAGGAGACGACGGTGCGCAGGTCGGCGTTGTTCCAGGGCTTGCGGATGAAGCGGTAGACCTCGCTCTCGTTGATGGAGCGCACCGGCACCTCCGGATCCTGATCGCCGGTCAGGAGGATGCGGACCACGCGCGGATGGCGGACGCGGACCACCTTCAGCAGATCCACGCCCTGCAGCCCGCCTCCGGCCATGTGCTGATCGCTGATGATCACCTGCGCCGGCAGCGTGCGCAGGAGATCCAGGGCCTCCTCGCCGGTGGCCGCGGTGGCGACGGTGTACCCGTGCTGCACGAGCACGTGCTTGAGCGCCGCGCACACCGCCTCTTCGTCGTCGACCACCAGCACCGTGCCGGTTGGCATTGGCAATCTCCTTGCGCGAACAAAGTGTACTTCTTACGCCCGCCGCCCTCGCCGCGCAAAGGCTGCGGGTCCGCGTCAATCGGCCGCGACATCGTGGACAATCGATTGGGAGCGCGTGCAATGGCTGCGCGGGGCCGGGAGCACCGCTTCGCCCTGGACGCGTTATCATCGGGCCATGAGGACCCTCTTCGTGGCAGCGGTGTTGGCGGCCGGCTGCAGCAGCACGCTGGCCGGCGCGAGCGTCACCACCAGCGCGGCGCTGGCGGCGTCGGCAGCGAACCGCGCCTCCGGGGGGTGCTGGGCGCTCTGCACCAACGGCACGACCTGCAACCCGAAGACGGGCATGTGCGAGGTGCTGCCCTGCAGGGGCCTCTGCGCCGCCGACGAGCACTGCGAGTCCACCTACGCCGACAGCAAGTGCCTGCCGGGGGCGCCCTCCGACGTGAGCGCCACCGCGGCGGGGACGGGAAAGTCGAAGCTTCCCGTGCTGGTGCCCCCCGCGCCGCCGGCCACGGGCAGTCCGACCGTGGTTCCCGCCGCCGAGCAGAACCCGCCGTCGAAGTAATCCGGCCGAAGCGGTACAGTCCGGCGATGCCCCAGGCCGCAACCCGCGTCCTTTCGCTCGGCACCGAGAGCGCGCTGGACGTCCTGCTCAAGGCGCGCGCGCTCGAGGCCCGAGGGCGCCCGGTCATCCACCTCGAGGTGGGCGAGCCGGACTTCCCCACGCCAAAGCACATCGTCGAGGCCGGGATCCGCGCCCTGCGCGAGGGGAAGACGCGCTACGGTCCCGCTCCCGGATCGCCCGTCCTGCGCGAGGCGGTCTGCGACGAGCTGCGCGAGAGCCGCGGCGTGGCCGCCGGCATCGACCGGGTCCTGATCGCTCCGGGCGCAAAGCCCGTCCTCTTCTACGGCTTTCTCGCCTGCGTCTCGCCCGGCGACGAGGTGCTGATCCCCGACCCCGGCTTCCCCATCTACGCTTCCATGGTGCGCTTCTGCGGGGGCGTGCCCGTCCCGGTTCCGCCGCGCCTCTCGGAGCGCCGTGCGCTGGACGTGGATCTCCTCGAGCGCGCCATCACCCCGCGCACGCGCATGGTGGTGTTCAACTCGCCCTCCAATCCCACCGGCGCAGCGGTGCCCGACGACGACCTCGCCCGCATCGCGGAGTTGTGCCTGCGGCACGATCTCTGGGCGATGAGCGACGAGATCTATCGCCGGATCAGCTTCGGACGGCCTCCCCGATCCATCGCCGCGCTGCCCGGCATGGCCGAGCGCACCATCGTGGTGGACGGCTTCTCCAAGGCGTACGCGATGACGGGCTGGCGCCTCGGCTGGGGCCTCTTTCCCGAGGCGCTGGCGCAGCACGCGGTGCGGCTGATGATCAACTCCAACACCTGCACCGCGTCGTTCGTGCAGGAGGCCGGCATCGCCGCGCTCCGCGGTCCCCAGGACGCCGTCTCCGCCATGGCCGCCGAGTTCCGCCGCAGGCGGGACGTCGTCGTCGAACGGCTCCAGCGCATCCCCGGCGTGCGCTGCCACCTTCCCGACGGCGCCTTCTACGCCTTTCCCGACGTGCGCGCGCTCCCCGTCCCCGCGGCGGAGCTGGCCGACCGCCTCCTCGCCGAGGAGGGCGTCGCACTCCTGGACGGGCAGGGCTTCGGCGACGGCGGCGCCGGGCACCTGCGCCTCTCCTACGCGGCCTCGCTGGAGAGCCTGGAGGAAGCGGCGCAGCGAATGGCGCGGCTGGTGGCCCGCCTCTAGGATCTCCGCATGCGGGCCTTGATCCTGGTCGACATCCAGAACGACTTCCTGCCCGGCGGCGCGCTCGCGGTGCCGCGCGGCGACGAGGTGGTGCCGGTGGCCAACCTCGCGCAGCAGGAGTTCGCGCTGGTGGTGGCGACGCAGGACTGGCACCCGCGCGAGCACGGCAGCTTCGCCTCGCAGCACCCGGGACGAAGCCCCGGCGAGCTGTCGGAACTGGCCGGGCTCCCGCAGGTGCTCTGGCCCGACCACTGCGCGCAGGGCAGCCACGGCGCCGCGTTCGCGGCGGCCCTGGACCTGAGGCGGGTGGAGGCCATCTTCCGCAAGGGCACCGACCCGCGCATCGACAGCTACAGCGCCTTCTTCGACAACGGCCACCGCAAGTCCACCGGGCTCGGCGACTACCTGCGCGGGCGCGGCGCCGGCGAGGTGCACGTGATGGGCCTCGCCCTCGACTACTGCGTGAAGTTCACCGCCCTGGACGCGCAGGAGCTCGGCTTTCGCACCTTCGTCCACCTCGAGGGGAGCCGCGGCGTGGACCTGCGGCCCGGAGACGTGGATCGGGCGGTGGAGGAGCTTCGGGCAGCCGGGGTGCAGGTGGTGAGGGGCACGACAGCGGCTCCTTGAATCCCATCGCCGCGGCGGGCGACGGTCTCTTCCGATGCGATCCTGTCCCAAGTGCAAGACGCCCACGCTCGCCCCGCTCGCCGACGCGCCCGCAGCCGCCTCGGAGCAGGTGCCGGCCTCGCGCTGCACCCATTGCCGCGGCGTCTGGCTGCCCCACGAGGCGGTGGTGCGGCACCTTTCGCCTCCGCTGCCGGAGGCGGAGCGCGCCGCGCCGGAGGCGGACAGGATCCCCGGGTTCTGCCCGCAGTGCCGCGGCCTGCTCGTCCGCGCCCAGGTGGACGCGACGCCGCCCTTCCATCTCGATCGCTGCCCGGTCTGCGGCGGAATCTGGTTCGACGCCGGCGAGTGGGCCCTGGTGGCGGAGAGCGAGTGGCTGAACCACCTGGACGACCTCTGGGACCCCGCCTGGCGGCGGCGCGTCCGCGAGCAGCGGGCGCACGAGCGCCATCTCGAGGAGATTGAGCGCGCGCTCGGAGCGAAGACGCTGGGCTGCCTGCGTGCCGCGGTGGACGCATTGCGCGACCATCCCAAGCGCGCGCTCGGCCTTTCCTTCCTCATCGAGCAGCTGCGCGGCCCGGGCTGAACCGCCGGGTCGGTGCACGATTGGCGAGCGCAATCCGCACGACGTCCGCAGGCTGGCGACGCCTCCCCAGCAGCGACCAGCAGTCTGCTAGTCGAGGTGGGCGTTGACCAGGGGCAGGAGCTTGAGCCCGTCGCGGTTGTTTCCGGCCCAGTTGACGAGCCCGATCTGCACGCCGTGGAGGCTCGGCGTGTAGTTGAGGATGCCGATGGCGAGGCCGTGCTGCTCGCCGCGGATGCGGTTGAACGCGCTCACCGAGACGCCGGTGATGCTGCCCTGCGGAGCGAGCTCGAAGTACGCCGGGGCCAGCACCACTCCCTGCACGTCCTTGCTTCCCGCGGCCAGGCCGGCGATCACCCCGCGCACCCGCGGAGCGCCCACGCCGAGGCCCGCGACGGCCACGCCTTCGATGCTGTCGCCCGAGCCCACTCCCAGGCCGCCCACCGCGATGCCCTGGAGGCTGCCGCCGGCGCCCACCCCGAGGCCGCCGACGGCGAGACCGCGGATGCCTCCTCCGGCGCCGACACCCAGGCCGCCGAGGGCGATGCCGCGGATGTCGCCCCCCGAGCCCACGCCGAGGAGCGCAGCCATCATGCCGTCCGCCCCGCCGCCCGATCCCGCGCCCAGGCCACCGAGGACCACGCCGCGGACCTTTCCGCCCACGCCTGCGCCCAGACCGCCCACCGCGAGGCCGGTGAGGTCCCCGCCGCAGCCCACGCCGAAGCCGGCGGCGATGAGTCCACGCACGTTGCCGCCGCAGCCGGCGCCGAGGCCGCCGACCGCGATTCCATCGATGTCGCCGCCGCTGCCGAGCCCAAGGCCGCCGGCGAAGATCCCGCGCATGGCCCCGCCGGAGCCGAGGCCGAGGATGCCCGCGCCCACCCCATCGAGCTCCTCGGCGATGGCAAGGCCGAACCCGAGGCCGACGCCATGGAGCGTGGCAGCGCCGGTGAGGGGCACGCCGAGGGCGAGACCGTCCACATGTCCGGCAACGGGCTTCGCCGGCGTCCAGACGGTGAGGTTGATCCCGCGCACGGTGAACGGCGCCACGTCGCGGAAGTCGAGCCGCAGCCCGTTCACGCGTTTCGAGTTGCCGATGCCCAGCCCGTAGTCGTGGACGGTCAGGTCCAGGCTCCAGGCCTGCTCCTGGGCCGTCTCCGCGTCCGGCGGGGGCGGCGGCTCCTCCGCCCGAACGGCGGAAGCCCACCCGACGGCAAGCGCGAGAAGGGCGGTCCTGCCGCGGACGAGGAGCACGGAGCCGATACGGGGCGGGAGAGTCGGGTATTTCGCAGGATGTCCACTGGACGACACCGTGTGGGAAATGCGCCTGTTCCTGCGCACATCCGTCTACATCGTCGGGAAGAGAACGGAAGGGGGGATCGCAATGGGCGGGATGGTGAAGGTGCGCGGGAAGAGGCGCGTTCTTGTGGCAGTCGCGGCGTCCGGCGCGCTGATGGCCTGCACGTCGGTCAAGATGGTCCAGCGCGAAGGGTGCTGGGTGAAGCAGACCTCGCGGACGCTGGGCGGCACCAGCGAAGAGCTGGGGTTCTGCACCAAGCCCCCGCCGGAATGGGCGCAGGATCGCCTCGCGCGGCTGGTGCAGGAGTGCATGGCGCAGGCGGACTATCGCTGGGAGAACCGGGCGCTGGCGTCGTGGTCGAGGAACGAGCCCATTCCTCCTCCGGAGTCGGACGAGTCGATCGCCAAGACCTGCATGGGCCAGGCTGCCGCCGCGCTCGGGCTGGAGGCAGAGAACGGCGCGCTCAAGTCCAGGCTCGCCGACCTGAACCAGGATCGCGACGCGCTCAGGCAGGTGACGGACAAGGACCGCGAGTACCTGCAGCAGAGCGGCGACAAGATGGTCACGGCGCTCGGGGAGGCGGCGAAGAAGCCCGCCCCGAACGCGACCGCGACCGCGACCAGCACCGGCACCGCCAAGACCGAGAGCGACCTGCGCAGCGCGCAGCAACCCGGACAGGGAGCGCCGCTCGTGATTGCCCCGGGAACCGCGATGGCGCCGGGCGCTGCGCTGGCGCCGGCGGCGCCGTGCGCGCGGCGCGCCGCCAATTCGCACAAGGCGGCGGGAAAGAAGCCGGCCTGCGAACCCGCTCCCGCGAACGAAAAGGCGGCTCCGCAGGAGAAGCCCGCTCCGCACCCCGAGACGGTCATGCGCTGAGCCGTGCGGGCGGGCCTGCGGCGGCGGCTCCGCCGGCCCGCCGCGGAACCACACCGCGGGAGAGTCTCGCCCAGTCGCCCCGCCCGATGGCTTGCGCCCCCACCCCCGCCCGGCTGTAGGCCTGTTCTGCGCGTAGACGGGGGAGTTCATCGATGAGATTCGACAGGAACGGACATGGTTGGCGGCCCGCACACGATCGCGACGCCCGGCTCGGCAGCTCGATTGGACTCATCCTCGGTCTCGTCCTGATGGTGATCTCCGCCGGCGTGCTGCTGGCGGTGCCGGGCAGGGACGCGCCGCAGCGCCGCGGCGTCGCCGTGGCGCTGCCGTGAAGCAGTCTCCAGCAGGGGAGAGCCGATGAGCTCCGTCCGCATCGCCGCTGCAGCGCTGGTCGCGTGCTCCGCGTGCAAGGATCACGCTCCCAAGGCCACCACCGTGGTGCTTGGCCAGGTCCTCGACCGCACCGGATCCATCGCTACCCCGAGCTGGACCGATTCCATCCGCCTCGCGGTGGGCACCGCCAACCAGGCCCTCAAGCAATCCGGACACGGCGAGCTGCGCTTCGAGCTGGCCGACGCCAACTCCGGCAACGCTCCCGCCATGGCTCGCGACGGCGCGCTCCAGGTGGTGCGCAAGGGCGGCGCCAAGGCCGTCATCACCGACTCCAGCCAGGACGACATCGCCATCGTCTCGCTGGCCTACGATGGCGACCCCGCCCATGAGCTCTCGGTGCCGGTGGTGTGCATGGCCTGCACCACGCCGGCCATCGACGACCCCGTGGCCACCGATCCCGATCCGGTCAAGCAGGCGGCCCTGCGCAACTCCGAGGGCTGGAACTTCCGCACCACCATGAGCGACGCGTACCAGTCGCGGGTGCTCGCGCACCTGCTCACCTCCGGGCCGGCGAAGGGCGACGCCAACGGCGACGGCCACCTCAAGCTGGCGATCTACGCGAGCGACGATCCCTACGGCCGCGGCTTCTCGCAGACGCTGGCCAACGACGTGCGGCAGCTCGCGCCCGGCGCGTCGGTGGAGCAGCTCTTCCACGACGTGAAGGCGGTGCCTGCCGAGTACCACTGGGCGGCGGACGTCGGCAGGCTCACCGACCGGCGCAACGAGACCACCGGCAAGGTGGACGGCCTGCCCGACGCGGTGGTGGTCATCTCCTTCCCCAAGTTCGAGATCAACTTCACCCGCGCCTGGCTCGATTCGGGCACCGGCGTGCGGCTGGTGCACACGCACAACTTTCGCGCAACCCGCGTGCTCGAAGTCCTCGCCGCGGCGGTGGAGGGCCAGGAGGGCACCTCGCAGGCGGTGCTGGGAGAGGGTGCCTCGGCCCGCACCTTCACCGAGGACCTCAAGGCGCTCACCGGGCAGGCGCCGGCGTTCCGCGACGCCGCCGCCTACGACGCCGCCATGACGCTGATGCTCGCCACCATCCATGCCGCGAGGCGGAACCACCTCGCCGACGCGGGCCAGGTCACCGGCGCGATGGTGCGCGACTCGATGCGGGCCGTCAACGACCCGAGCGGCGAGCCGGTGGACGCCGGAGTTGCAGGATTCGCGCGCGCCGTCCAACTCATCCACGAGGGCCGCGCCGTCAACTACCAGGGCGCCTCCGGCCCGTGCGACTTCGATGCGCACGGCGACGTGGTCGCGCAATTGGCGCGCTTCCACGTCCACTCCGGCCAGTTCGTGGACGCCGAGAAGTACGACTGCTCGCGCGACCGGGAGTGCCCGCCCCTGCGGCAACTGGGCAGCAAGTAGACAGGCGCACGCGCTTTCATTGCAGTCCCGACCCCCGGCGGCTACCGTCCGGCCGTGGCGCAACCGATCCGCGAGCCAAAGAGCGACGCGTCGTCGAGCCTGCTGTCGGCCGAGACGCGGCATCCGCTGCACAGCTTCTTCGCGCCCCGGGGCGTGGCGGTGATCGGCGCGACCGAGCGCGAGGGCAGCGTGGGCAGGACGCTGCTCTGGAACCTGGTCACCAACCCCTTCGGCGGCACCGTCTATCCGGTCAACTCCCGGCGCCCCAGCGTCCTCGGCATCAAGTGCTACCCCGACGTCGCCGCGGTGCCGGAGCCCGTGGACCTGGCGATGGTGGTGACTCCCGCGCCGACGGTGCCCGGAGTGATCCGCGAGTGCGCCGCCGCCGGCATCCGCTCCGCCGTGGTCATCTCCGCGGGGTTCAAGGAGATCGGCGCCGAGGGAGTGCGGCTCGAGCAGGAGATCCTCGCCATCGCGCGCGAGTCGGGCATGCGCCTGATCGGGCCCAATTGCCTCGGGGTGATGAGCCCGATCTCCGGCCTCAACGCCACCTTCGCCGGCGCCATGGCCCGGAAGGGAAACGTCGCCTTCCTCAGCCAGAGCGGCGCGCTGCAGACCGCCATCCTCGACTGGAGCCTCCAGGAGAACGTGGGCTTCTCCGCCTTCGTCTCGCTGGGGTCGATGCTCGACGTCGGCTGGGGCGACCTGATCGATTACCTGGACAGCGATGGGCACACGCGCAGCATCCTCATCTACATGGAGTCGATCGGCGACGCGCGCACCTTCCTCTCCGCTGCCCGCGAGGTGGCGCTGCGCAAGCCGATCATCGTCCTCAAGGGAGGACGCACCACCCAGGCGGCCCAGGCGGCGGCCTCGCACACCGGCACGCTGGCGGGCAGCGACGAGGTGCTCACCGCCGCGTTCCGGCGCAGCGGCGTCCTGCGCGTGGACTCCATCGCCGACCTCTTCTACATGGCGGACGCGCTCGCCAAGCAGCCGCGCCCGCGCGGGCGCAGGCTGGGCATCGTCACCAACGCCGGCGGCCCGGCGGTGCTCGCCACCGACGCGCTGATCATCGGCGGCGGAGAGCTTGCGCCGATCGCGCCCTCCGCGATGGAGAAGCTCAACGCCTTCCTCCCCGCCCAGTGGAGCCACGCCAATCCCATCGACGTGCTCGGCGATGCCGACCCGGAGCGCTACGCGAAGACGCTGGAGATCGCCGGCGACGAGAAGGACAGCGACGGGCTGCTCGTCATCCTCACCCCGCAGGACATGACCGAGCCCACCCTCACCGCCGAGCGGCTCAAGCCCTACGCGCACCGCCGGGCCGACAAGCCGGTGCTGGCGAGCTGGATGGGCGGCCTGGAGGTGGCTGCGGGACGGCAGGCGCTCTCCGACGCGGGCATTCCCACCTTCCGCTTCCCCGATACGGCGGTGCGGATCTTCAACTACATGTGGAAGTACACGTACAACCTGCGCGGCCTCTACGAGACGCCCACCCTCCTCGACGAGGCGGCCGGCGCCCACGGCATGGCCGCCGACATCCTCGCGCAGGCGCAGCGCGAGGGGCGTACGCTGCTCACCGAGCACGAGTCGAAGCAGGTTCTCGAGGCCTACGGGATCTCCAGCGTCGAGACCCGCCTCGCCTCGAGCGCCGAGCAGGCCGCCGCGGAGGCGCAGCGGCTGGGCTACCCGGTGGTGGTGAAGCTCCACTCGCGAACCATCACCCACAAGAGCGACGTGGGCGGCGTCGTGCTCGACCTGCGCTCGGCCGACGCCGTCCGCGCGGCCTTCGCCTCGATCCGTGGCCGGGTGCAGCCCCAGGACTTCGAGGGCGTCACCGTGCAGCGGATGGCGCCGGCCGGCTACGAGCTGATCGTCGGCAGCAGCATCGACCCTCAGTTCGGCCCGGTGCTGCTCTTCGGCGCGGGCGGCGTGCTGGTGGAGGTGATCCGGGACCGTTCGCTGGCGCTGCCGCCTCTCAACACCACCCTGGCGCGGCGGATGATGGAACAGACCAAGATCTACGCGGTGCTGCGCGGCGTGCGCGGGCGCAAGCCGGTGGACCTGGAGGCGCTGGAGAAGCTCCTCGTCCGCTTCAGCCAGCTGGTGGCCGAGCAGCGCGCCATCCGCGAGATCGACATCAACCCGCTGCTCGCCACCGCCGACGGGCTCTTCGCGCTCGACGCGCGCATGGTGCTCCACGCCGAGGGCGAAAAGCCCGCCCCGCTGGCGGTCTGCCCCTACCCGCTCCGCTTCGTGGGCAAGGCGCGGATGAAGAACGGCGCCGAGGTGGTGATCCGCCCGATCCGGCCGGAGGACGAGCCGAAGATGGTGGACTTCCACAAGACCCTCTCCGACGAGAGCGTCTATTACCGCTATGCCGGCACGCTCAAGCTGGACATGCGCGTGGCCCACGAGCGGCTCGCCCGCCTCTGCTTCATCGACTATGACCGCGAGATGGCGCTGATCGCGGAGCTTTCGGGAAAGCTGGTGGCGGTGGCGCGGCTGACGCGGCTGGTGGGCACCCGCGACGGCGAGTTCGCGCTGCTGGTCAGCGACAACCTGCAGGGACAGGGACTGGGCCGCGCCCTGCTCTCGCGGCTCTTCGACGTGGGCCGCGACTGGAACCTCGAGCGCATCGTCGCCTACATCCTGCCCGGCAACGTGCCGATGCGGCGCGTCTGCGAGCACCTCGGCTTCACCTTCCACGGCGAGACCGAGGCGGTGAAGGTGCTCTGATCTACCAGGCGAGCAGCGCTTCCAGGTGCGCCGCGGCGCAGCGGCCCAGCACGTCCAGCTCGTAGCCGCCCTCGAGGAACGAGACGATGCGGCCGCTTGCGCACTGCGCGGCGAGGGAATGGATCTTCTGCGTCACCCAGGAGTAGTCCGCCTCCACCAGGCGGAGGAACGCCATGCCGTCGTCGCGGTGGGCGTCGAATCCGGCGGAGACGAAGATCATCTGCGGCTGGAAGCGCTCCAGCGCGGGCAGCCACTCGCCCACCACCGCGTCGCGGAACTCGCGGCTGCCGGCGCCGGCGGCGAGCGGCACGTTGACCATGCGCTCGGAGCGGCCTTCCAACCCGGTGCCGGGATAGAACGGGTGCTCGAAGATGGAGACCATCAGCACGCGCTCGTCGTCGCGGAAGATGTCCTCGGTGCCGTTGCCGTGGTGCACGTCGAAATCCACCACCGCCACGCGCTCGAGGCCGTGGGCTTCCAGGGCGTGGGCCGCGGCCACCGCCACGTTGTTGAAGAAGCAGAACCCCATGGCGCGGGCGCGCTCGGCGTGATGGCCGGGCGGGCGCACGGCGCAGAACGCCGCCTCGGCCTTGCCTGCCATCACCAGGTCGGTGCCGAGGATGCCGGCGCCGGCCGCCCGCAGCGCGGCGCGCAGGGAATGCGGGTTCATGGCGGTGTCGGGGTCCAGCTCGACGATGCCCTGCGACGGCGCGAGGCGCTCGATCGCGTCCACGTAGGCGGCGTCGTGCACCCGCAGGAGCTGCTCGCGGGTGGCGAGGGGAGCGTCGTGGCGCTGGATGACCGCGTCCAGGCGCGAGGCGATGAGCCGGTCGTCGATGGCCGCGAGCCGCTCGGGACGCTCCGGATGGCCCGGCGTCATCTCGTGGAGCAGGCAGTCCGGATGCGAGATGAAGGCGAGGGCCATCGAGCTTACGTCAGCGGGCCGCGGCTGGAACTGCGACCGGCCTCTCCGCCTCCGCGAGCGCCTTGAGCGCGGCGAGGCCCCGCTCGAAGTCGCCGCCGATCATCTTGTCCATGTCGAGGAAGAGGGCGAAGGCCTTGCCGAGGAAGTCGTTGTCGCCTTCCATCGTCCAGGTCACGTTGGTGCCGCTCTCGTTCGGCGAGAACTGGAAGCCGGTGGTGCAGAGCGAGGCGAAGGGCTTCACGAACTCCAGCCGGATCGCCAGCGACTCGCCGGGGCGCGCATCGGTCAGGGTCATGCGGCCCTCCCCGACCTTGTCGTTGCCCTTCCACGCGTAGATGGCTCCGGGCGCGCCGTCGGCGCCCGAGTAGACCTTCTGCATGGCGGTGTCGAGCTTCTCCCAGGGAGACCACTTTTCCCAGCGGTGGAAGTCCGCGATCTGGGCGTAGACCGCCGAGGCGGGCGCACGCACCACCGCCGAGCGAGCCACCTTGTAGTGGGAAGGGCGGGTGGCCACCACGGCGAGGAAGATGGCGACGAGGGCAAGCGCGGCGAAGGCGATCTTCTTGAGCATGAGGGTCCCCCTTTCGCGGCGCAGTCTCACCCGAAACGGCGCCCGAGCGCCAGCCGCTCGCCGCCGAAGGCGGCTTTGCGGCTGCACACGCGGAGCGTGACCCTGGGTGTCTCCGTGAATACGGAGACACCCTCGTAGCGGCATCCGGCGCGGCTGAAACCAGTCCCGCGCCGGGGTCACTTCCAGTTGCACGAGGAGGCCCCATGTCCACTCGACTTGCCCTTGCCCTTGGAATCTCGCTGACTTCCGCCGCCGCCCTGGCGCGTACGCAAGACGTGAGGACGGGGGAATTCTCCTCGGTCCATGTCGCCGCGGGCATCCACGCCACCGTCGAGGTGGCCCGCGACACGTCGGTGCGGATCGACGCCGACGACGAGGTGATGCCCTTCGTCGACGTCCGCGTCGAGGGCAGCGAGCTCTACGTCGGATTCAAGCGGCACACATCCTTCCAGGGCGAGCACACCGTCAACGCCACCATCCGGACTCCGCAGCTCAGGTCGGTGAGCGGCAGCGGCGGCTCGGAGGTGCGCGCCACCTTCTCGCGCGGCAACGACGCGGCGGTGGAAGCGAGCGGCGGAAGCCACCTGCGCGTGGGAGGCGTGGACGCGGCGCGGCTGCACCTGAGCGGCTCCGGCGGATCGGTGCTCGACGTCTCCGGGAGCGCGGACAGCCTCGACCTGCAGCTCTCCGGCGGCTCGCAGCTTCACGGCCGCGACCTCTCGATCAAGGACGCCAGCGTCCAGGCGAGCGGCGGATCCCAGGGCGAGCTGCACGCGGACGGCCGCATCCGCGGCAGCCTCTCGGGCGGTTCCGGATTGCACGTGCGGGGCCGTGCAGTTTCCCGCGTCGCCACCTCGGGAGGGTCGGAGCTGAGCGTCGACGACTGACGGGCGCCCGCGTTTGCCGGCCGGAGGCGGCGGGGTTCATCTCCCGCCGGTGGCGGCACGGCCTGGCCTCGGGCGGCTGGATCGCCGTGTGCGCGGCGGGCCCGGCTTTCGCCACAGCGGGGCTGATCGCCTTCTTTGCGGTATCTCCTGAATCCGCCGGGCGAATCGAGACGGCGGAGGCGCTGCGGTAGACTCCGCGCCCGGGAGGAACACCCATGATCCGCATGACGCTGCTTGCGATGCTGATACTCGTGTCCGCCGCCGCCCGCGCAGAGGAGCCGAAAGCCGCAACACCCGACGCCCCGGCCGCAAAGATGGTCGAGGCGACGCCCGCCGCCGCGGCGCCCACGGAGGCGGCAGGGACCGATGCGAAGGCGCCCGCCGCCGTTGCGAAGGGAGCCGAGGGCAGGCCGTACGTGGACACCGCGATCACCTTCCTCAAGGCGCTGATCCACAGCGCCCGATCCGGCGAGGAGGGCGAACTGGCCTGGGCAGCCGCCAGGGCCAACGCCGCCGACGCGGTGACCCTGAAGGTCGGGGGCAAGGACCTGGCGCTCGATCTCGCCGGCAAGAAGTCGGACGCGCAGCTGGTGCGCTTCCACAAGCTCTCCACGCTGCGCGAAGGCGCGGCGGTGAAGGGCGTCACGCTCGAGAACCTGGAACTGCGCGTGGGCGCGGAAGCCCACACCGGCAAGGCGACGGTGCGCATGGACGAGAAGGACGGGAAGTGGGTGGTGACGGCGCTGGAGGTCGAGTAGGCCGCACCGCTTGCCCGGAGCACCCGCCGGGCGCGCGGAGCACGCAGAGGAAGGGCCAAGGCTTTCCTGCCCTCTGCGGCCTGCGCGCCCTGCGGTCGAGCTTCACTGCGCGCGCGGCCAGCTCGCCGCCGTCCCGTCGCCAGCCGCTGCACCGGGGCGGCGTCCCCCTGCTCTCCGCTGCGCCCTGCCGTCCGGCGCGCAGACTGCTCAACTGCCGCCCCGGCTGGGGGGCGGCAGGAGGGCCACATGCCGAGAGCGTTTGCCGGGATGCTGCTGATCGCGTCTGCCTGCGCGGGACCGAACCGGCACATGGAACGAACCGTCCGCGTCGTGGACTACACCGAGAAGGAAGGGGTGCTGGTGGGGACGGTGCAGACCGTCTATCCCGACGACACCCTGAGCTGCGGGAGGGAGATGCAGACGGGAACGCACATCTCGAAGCGCGTCTGCCGCTTCGTGGTGGAGAGCAGCTTCCTGCGGCAGCGCACCCAGGACATGCTGCACGCCATGAGCTTCGGCGCGAGCAAGCCGGGCAGCGAGAATGGCGGGAACGGCTACCGCACCAACGCGCGCTGAACGCGGCTCGCTCAGCGCCCTTCGCGGCGCGGTTCTTCCTTCACCCTCACCGGCGCGCCGTCCGCCACCTCTGCGCCCAGGTTCAGCGCGACCCACTCGCCTCCGCGCAGGCCGTCGAGCACCTCGACGGTCGAGCCGTCGTCCACGCCCAGGCGCACGCGCTGGAAGTGCACCTTGTCGTCCTCCACCAGGGCGACGAAGAGCTGGCCGCCCCGGCCGAGGAGCGCCTCGCTGGGGAGCAGCGGACGCGGCTGCCCGTGCAGCGCAATGGTGGTCTGGACGAAGCCGCCGGGGTAGAGGCCCGGCGGAGGATGGGGCAGGTCGATCTCGCAGAGCATGGTGCGGGTGCGCGGATCGAGCGCCTGCGCGATGCGCGAGACATGCGCCTCGAAGGTGGGCAGGTCCGGGGAGATGGCGAGGCGCACGCCGTCGCCGGGGCGCACCCGTGCGGCGTCGTCCTGGGCGAGCTGCAGCGCCAGCCGCAGCCGATCGAGCTCGGCCACGTCCACGAGCGGCTGCGCCGCGGAGGTGCTGCCGGTCGCGGCGGGGAGCAGCGCCCCCGGATCGGCGTAGCGGGCGGTCACCGTGCCGTCGAAGGGCGCGCGCAGGATCTCGTAGCCCTGCTGGACCCGGGCGCGGGCCAGGGCGGCCCTGGCCACCTTGACCGCCTCTTCCGCGGCTTCCCGGTCCTGGACCGAGACGCGCCCGGAGGGCGCGAGCCGCAGCGTCCGCTCGAGCTGCTGCTTGCGGAAGGTCAGCTCCGCCTCGGCCGACGTCACCTGTTGATCCAGGTCCGGCGACTCCAGCACCGCCAGCACCTGCCCCTTGCGCACGCGCTCGCCCTTGTCGACGCGCACCTCCTTCACGTACCCGCTCACCTTGGCGTAGAGCGTCGCGTGCTGCTCGGCGCGGACCTCCGCAGGCAACGAGACCACCCGGTCCGCGGGCGCCAGGGCGACGCGGGCCACCTGCACCAGCGGCCCCTGGGAAAGCTCCTTGCGCAGCGCCTCCGACTGGCGGGCCTGCGCGCTCCGCTCGCGCGCGAAGAGCGCCACGGTTCCCGCCGCGGCGGCGATGACGGCGGCGATGCTGCTGGCCGCCACCAGGCGGGTCCTTCGACTCGACTCAGGCATGCGAGGCCTCGGAGGCGCCCCGGCTCTCGAGCGCGAACTGCTCGTCGAGCCGGTGCGCGCTGGGCGGCGCCGTCCGCAGGAGGGTGTAGACGGCGGGGACGACGAAGAGGGTGACGAAGGTGGCGACGCAGAGCCCGCCGATGACCGCGCGCCCGAGCGGGGCGTTCTGCTCGCCGCCTTCGCCCATCGCCAGGGCCATGGGGACCATGCCGAGCACCATGGCGAGAGCGGTCATCAGCACCGGGCGCAGCCGGGTCTTGCCCGCCTGGACCGCCGCCTCGAGGACACCGAGGCCGCCGTGGACGCGGGCGTCGTTGGCCGCGTTGACCAGCAGGATGGAGTTGGAGGTGGCGATTCCCACCGCCATGATCGCGCCCATGAACGACTCCACGTTGAGGGTCGTTCCGGTGGCCGCCAGCATCCAGAGGATGCCCACCAGCGCGCCGGGCACCGCCACCAGGATGATGAAGGGGTCGAGGAACGACTGGAAGAGCACCACCAGCAGGAGGTAGACGAGGGCGATGGCGAGGACGAGGCCCAGCCCCAGCCGGCCGAACGCCGCGAACATGCTCTCGCTCTGGCCGCGCACGGTGATGCGGGTGGCCCTGGGCAGCTCTCCCAGCGAGGAGATGGCTTTCTCGATGTCGCGGGTCACGCCGCCCAGATCGCGGCCGCTGGCGCTCGCCTGCACGTCCACCACCCGCTGCACCGAGACGTGGTTGATCATCGACAGGCCGGTGGCGGGCGTGAGCCGCGCGATGGCGCCGAGATAGGTGGAGCCGGCGTTGGAGACGTCCCCGGGAGCAGGGGCCGAAGGCGACGAGGTGGAAGCGGACGGCGAAGAGGCAGGCACCGACGAGGACGTCAGGGTGGTGCCGCGCCCGAGCGGCGTGCCGAGCAGCGCCGGCACCGAGTCCACCTGGCGCAGGGGCGTCTGCACCGCCACGAAGTAGTTCACGTTGTTCCGGGGATTGATCCAGAACGAGGGCGCCACCAGCGAGGAGGAGCTGAGCGAGACCAGCAGGTTGTTGGCGACGTCGCGCTCGGTGATGCCGATCTGCGCGGCGCGGGCGCGGTCGACGTTCAGCCGCAGCGCCGGATAGGCGAGCACCTGTGGAATGCGCACGTCGGCGGCGCCGGGGATGGCGCGGATCTCGTTCAAGAGGGTGCGGGCCACCGCATAGCTCTTCTCCACGTCGGGGCCGTCGATCTGCACGTCGATGGGCGCGGTGAGGCCGAAGTTGAGCACCTGCGAGACGATGTCCGCCGGCTGGAAGTACATCGACGAGCCGGGGAACTCGTCGGGCAGCTCGCGGCGGATGCGCTCCATGTACTTCTCGGTGGGCGCATGGCCGGGCTTGAGCGCCACCAGCACGTCGGCGTCCTGCGAGCCGGTGTTGTCGGTCTGCACGAAGGCGAGGTTGTACGAGACCGGCAGGCCGATCATCGAGTTGAGGGTCTCGAGCTCGGCGGGCGGGACGATCTCCTGGATGCGCTGCTCCAGCCGCGCCACCTGCCGCTCGGTCTCTTCCAGGCGCGTCCCGACCGGCGCGCGGTAGTGCAGCCGCATCTGTCCGGCGTCGACGCGGGGGAAGAAGTCGAGCCCGACCACGAAGGGCAGCGCGGCGGTGCAGAGCAGCACCAGCGCGCTGCAGCAGAGCACGAGACCGCGGTGGTGCAGCACGGCGTCCAGGGTCGCGCCGTAGGCCTCCTGGAAGCGGGCGAAGGCGGCGTCGCGGCGGCGGTTGAAGCGCGCCCCGAACCCGTCGCCCTCGGGGTGGAGCGGCTCCTTCTCCATGAGGATGCGCGCGAGGGTGGGAACCAGCGTGCGCGAGAGCAGGTAGGAGGCGAGCATGGAGATGACCACGCCGAGCGCGAGCGGAGTGAAGAGGAAGCGCGCCGGGCCCTCCAGGAGCACCACCGGGAAGAAGACCACGCAGATGGTGAGCGTGGCCGCGAGCGCCGGCACCGCGATCTGCTGTGCCCCGTCGAGGATGGCCACGGTGAGCGGCTTTCCCATGTGCCGGTTGCGGTGGATGTTCTCCACCTCCACCGTGGCGTCGTCCACCAGCATGCCGATGGCCAGCGCCAGGCCGCCCATGGTCATCAGATTCAGGCTGTGGCCGAAGAGGAAGAGGCCGATGAGGCCGCAGAGGATGGCGAGCGGGATGCTGGCCATCACCAGCACCGCGCCCCTCCAGCTCCCGAGGACGAAGAGGATCATCAGCGAGACGAGCACCGAGGCGATGATCGCCTCGTGGAGCACGTTCTCGATGGCGGCGCGGACGAACACCGACTGATCGAAGTCGATCTTCAGCTCCATGCCCTGGGGGGCCGCGGCCTGGATGATGGGAAGCTGCGCCCGGGCGCCTTCCACGACCGCCAGCGTGGAGGCATCGGCCTTCTTGAGGATGGCGAGGTAGGTGGCCCTGCGGCCGTTGAGGCGGACCACGTTCTCCTGCACGGCGTACCCGTCGCGCACGCGCGCCACGTCCCCCAGGACCACGGTGGCGCCGTTCACCGCCTTGATGGGGAGCTGGTTGAACTCCTGCACCGACTCGGGGCTGGAGTTGAGCTGCACGTCGTACTTCGTCGCGCCGATCTGGGCGCTGCCGGCAGGCACCAGCACGTTGCTCTGCAGCACCGCCTGGACCACGTCGTTGGGCGAGAGCCCCTTGGCGGCGACCTTGGCGGGGTCGATGTCCACCATCACCTGGCGGCTCTTGCCACCGAAGGGCGCGGGCGTGGCAAGGCCGGGGATGGTGAAGAGGCGCAGCCGGATGAAGTTGAGGCCGTAGTCGAAGAGCTGCTGCTCGGAGAGCGTCTTCGAGCTGACGGTCAACTGCGCCACCGGCACGTTGGAGGCGTTGTAGCGGATGATGGTGGGCGGGGTGATTCCCGGCGGCATCACCCGGCTCGCGGTCAAGGACACCGAGACGATCTGCGCGATGGCGCCGCCGATGTCGCTGTCCGGCTCGAAGTACACCTTGAGGATGCCGAGGCCGCTCATCGACTCGGAGTCGATGCGGGTGATGCCGCTCACCGTGGTGGACATCGCCCGCTCGCTGATGAAGACGACGCGCCGCTCGATGTCCTCGGCGGAGAGCCCCGGATAGTTCCAGACCACGATCACGACCGGGATGTCGATGGCGGGGAGGATGTCCGTCTTCATCCGGCTGGCCGAGAGCACGCCGAAGATCGCGACCAGCGTGCAGAGGACCGCGATGGTGTACGGGCGCCGGAGCGCGAGGCGGACGATCCACATGGGTGTGGACTACCGATGCCGGAGCGAACGGCGCGTTGCAACGGGCCGCGGCGAAGACCGGGGTTGCCGCGACGCGTCAGCACGGCGGCGGCGGGATCCTCGCGGGCGCGCACGGCCGCGATGGCCTACAATTGCCGCCTGCCCGCCGGCAGGGGAACCGGTCACGCGAATGCCCCCCCGCAATCCCGAGCGCACGCTCCGCCAGCCGAGCTTCCTGCTCGTCTTCCTCATCTGGACCGGCGTGGGGCTCTTCGGCCTCGGCCAGAGCGCGGTCATCCGGGCTACCTCGCACCAGCCGCAGCTCCAGATCCCCTCGATCCTGTTAATGGCGGAGAGCGTCTGGATCTGGGTGCTGTACACGCCGGCGATCTGGTGGCTCTCCGCGCGGTTCCCGTTCGAACGCAACCGGCTGCGCGCCACCGCGGTGCACCTCGCCGCCGCGCTCCTCATGCTGGTGGCCGAGGCGGCGCTCAACGTGTTCGTGGTGATGCCCGCGCTGGGACTGCCCGGGCGCACCCTGTTGCGCAACCTGGCGGATCTCTCCTTCGTGGACCTGCTCTGCTACGTGGCGGTGGTGGCCTTCGAGCACGGCCGCCGCTACCGCTTCGGCGCCCTGCGGCTGGAGTCCGACCTGCGGGAGGCGCGGCTGCAGGCGCTGGAGGCGCAGCTTCGGCCCCACTTCCTCTTCAACGCGCTGAACACCATCTCCTCGCTGGTACGCGCGAGGCAGGACCAGGCCGCCATCCGCGCGGTGGCGGCGCTCGGCGACGTCCTGCGCGGGGCGTTGCGGCAGACCGACGCGGAGGTGGCGCTGCGCGACGAGCTCCTGCTCGCCGAGCGGTACCTGGATCTGGAGCGGGCGCGCTTCGGAGAGGCGCTCAGCTTCAGCGTGAGCGCCGATCCCGACACCGCCGGGGCGCAGGTGCCCTCGCTGCTCCTCCAGCCGCTGGTCGAGAACGCCCTCAAGCATGGCCGCGAGCCCGACGGACGCGCCCACGTGGCCATCCGCGTGCAGAGGTCGGGTGGCGACCTGCGCATCGAGGTGCGCGACGGCGGGAGCGGCCCGCGCGCCGGCGCGCCCGACGGCATCGGCCTCTCCAACACCAGGGCGCGGCTGCAGCACCTCTACGGCGAGCGCGGCCGGTTCTCGCTGCGGCCCGCGCAGGGCGGCGGCGCGCTCGCGCTGGTGGAGCTGCCGCTGCGCGAGGCGCCGCATGCCTGAGCGGGTGCGCGCCGCGGTGGTGGAGGACGAGCCGCCGGCGCGGCTGGGGCTGCGCGCGCTGCTCGCGGCCGACGGCGAGGTGGATCTGGTCGCCGAGTGCGCGTCCGCGGAAGAGGCGCTCCTTGCCCTCCAGCGGACGCAGGTCGACGTGCTCTTCCTCGACGTGCACCTCACCCGGCGCAGCGGCTTCGACCTGCTCGCCGCCCTGGGGGAGAGCCGTCCGCCGGCGGTGGTCTTCGTCACCGCCTACGACCAGCACGCGGTCCGCGCCTTCGAGGTGCAGGCGGTGGACTACCTGCTCAAGCCTTTCGACGATCAGCGCTTCGCGCAGGCGCTGGAGCGCGCCAGGGAGCGGCTCCGCCAGCAAAAGGCGCAGGCGCTCGCCGAGCAGCTCGCCCGGACGCTCGCGCCCGGGGCCCCGGCCGCGGCGCGCACGCTGACCTTGAAGGACGGAGCCCGCGCCGTGTTCCTGCGCGAGGACGAGATCGACTGGATCCAGGCGCAGGACTACTACGTCGAGATCCATGCGGGCAGCGCGGCGCACCTGCACCGCGAGACGCTGCACGAGATGGAGCAGCGCCTCGACCCGTCGCGCTTCGTGCGCATCCACCGATCGGCGATCGTGCGCATCGCCTGCATCCGGCGGCTGCAGGCGCTCCCCTCCGGCGACGCCGCGGTGGTCCTGCGCGACGGCACCGAGCTGCGCGTCTCGCGCAGCCGCCGCGAGGCCATCCGCGCCGTGCTCGGGATGTGACACTCCCCCGCCGCTCGCCGCACCTGGGCTGCACCTGGCTGCATCAGCGGGCATGATTCCCGGTGCGCCGGCTACGCATCCGGCAACGGCTCGGGCCTCGTCCCCTCAACCAGCTTCCCGGGCGAGGTGCGAGCGGCGGCGGCGGTTCACTTGCCCAGGACCGCCGCCGCCGTCTGCCCTGCCGCGGCCCGGCGCAGCGCCAGCGCCGCAGCCGCCGCGTCCTCGGCGGCGATGCCTACCGACTTGTAGACGGTGATCTGGGCAGGCGAGGTCCGGCCCGCGCGGGTCGAGGAGATCAGCTCGCCCAGCTCCACCGCATCCTCCGGCGCCACGTCCCGCAGCTCGTTGGCTCCGGCGGGAAAGGCCGCGAACGCCGAGGCGCGCGCCTCCACCGCCACCAGCGCGCCGCGGAGCGAGTCGATCTCCCTTCCCTGCGGGTTCAGTCCCACCGAGCAGAGGTGCGCGCCGGGCTTCAGCCACTGCATGCGAATCACCGGCTCGCGCGCGTGGGTGGTGGCGCAGATCACGTCGGCGGCGCGGACCGCCTCTTCGATGGAGGCGGCGCTGGCGCCCACCCGGGCGGCGAGCGCCCGCGCTTTGTCCCCATCGCGGCCGGCGACGAGCACCGTGCGGAACCCGCGCACCCGCGGGACATAGCGGGCGTGCGAGGCGGCCTGCACGCCCGTGCCCACGATGGCGAGCACCCGGGCGTCCTCGCGCGCCAGCAGCCGCGTGGCCAGGGCCGAGGCGGCGGCGGTGCGCTGGGCGGTGATCTCCTCGCCGTCGAGCAGGGCGACAGGAGTGCCGGTCCGGGGATCGAACACCGCGATCAGCGCCTGGTGCGTGGGGAGATCGCGGTTGCCGGGAAAGAGCGACACCAGCTTCGCCGCCAGCGTGTCCGCGGAGGGCACCCAGGCGGCCATCGCGCCGAGCAGCCCGTCCGGCGTGAACGCGGCGATCCGCGGCGGCACCGAGGCCCGTCCGGCGGAGACGTCTGCCAGCGCCGACGCCACCGCGTCGATCAGCGCGTCGGGCTCGAGCAGGGCCTTCACCTGCTCGCGGGAGAGGACGATCACGGCAAGAGCAGCAGCTTGCCGGTGGTCTTGCGCGAGGCGAGCAGCTCGTGGGCGCGGCCCGCCTTCTCCAGCGGCAGCGCGTCCTCGATGTTGAGCTTGAGATCGCCGCGCTCCACCGCGCCGAGCACCGCCCCTGCCCGGTTGAGCAGCTCCTCGCGGGTGAGCACGTAGCTCTGCAGGGTGGGACGGGTGAAATAGAGCGAGCCGCCCGCGGCGAGGATCTGCGGGTCGAAGGCGGGAACCGGACCGCTGCTCTGCCCGAAGAGCACCAGCATGCCCCGCGGCCGCAGGCAGCGCAGCGACTTCTCCCAGGTGTCCTTGCCCACCGAGTCGTACGCCACGTGCACGCCGGCGCCGGAGGTGAGCCGCTTCACCTCGGCCTCGAAGTCCTCCGACCGGTAGTCGATGGCCTCGTGCGCGCCCGCCTGCTTGGCGAGCTTGACCTTCTCGGGGCCCCCGGCGGTGCCGATGACGTGCGCTCCGGCGCGCGAGGCGAGCTGGGAGAAGAGCTGCCCCACCCCTCCCGCCGCGGCGTGGATCAGGCACATGTGTCCCGGGCGCAGCGGGAAAGTGTCGGTGACCAGGTAATGAGCGGTCATGCCCTGCAGCATGGCGGCAGCGGCGCTCTTGACGTCGAGGCCGCGCGGCACCGGGACCAGCCGGGCCGCAGGGATGGCCTGGTGGGTCGCGTACGAGCCCAGCGGTCCGGCCCAGGCCACGCGGTCGCCCGCCTTGACCTCGGTCACGCCGGGACCCACCGACTCCACCACTCCGGCGCCCTCCTGTCCCGGGGTGAAGGGGAGCGGCAGCTTGTAGGCGCCTGCGCGCTGGTAGATGTCGATGAAGTTGACGCCGGCCGCTTCCACGCGCACCAGCGCCTGCCCCGCGCCGGGGGACGGCGTCGGGACGTCGGCCAACTTCATCACCTCGGGGCCTCCCTGCTTCTCGATGCGGATGGCTTTCATGGCCGCTTTCACGCCACGCTGCGCGGCCGGCGTCAAGGGGCGCGCGGCCGTGACGCCCGCGCGGAGACCCTCGACGCCGGCCGGCAGCACCCCGCTACCAGCGGCGGAACCGCAGCTCGTCGCAGCGGCGCGCGTACCAGCGCTCGAATCGCGCGCACTCGGCGCGGGTGTGCCGGAACGAGTAGAAGCGCTGCCGTTCGCGCTCGAGCTCGCGCCACCGCTCGCCGCGGAAGCGGTCGCCGTCGTGGAAGCGGTCGCCGTCGTGGAAGCGGTCGCCGTCGTGGTCGCGCCAGCGCCAGTCGTCGCCGTCGTAGCGTCGCGCGACGGGCGTTGCCCGGTGCTCGTCGCGGTAGCCCTCGGCGCGCGCGGGAGCGGACATGGAGAGCGCCGCGGAGCCGGCGGCGAGGATGCTGCAGATCAGTCGCGTCATGGTCTTCCTCCTCTTCTGGGCCGTTCTGGAGGATCGACCTGCCGCCCCGGACGGATATTTGCGTTCGCAACAATTTCGAAACGTACGCCGCCTTCAGCCCGCTGCCAGGGGCGCTTCCCCGGGCGCGCCCCGGCCCTGCAGCAGTCGTGCGGCCACGCAGGCGCCCAGGCGCGCCATGCCTTCGGCGATCAGCTGCGGCGGCAGGTTGGAGAAGTTGAGCCGCAGCGTCTCCCTGCACGGCTGCGCCGGGTAGAAGGGCGCGCCGGGGACGAAGGCCACCCGCTCGCGCATGGCGTCGGCGAGCAGCGCCTGCGCGTCGATGCCGCCGGGAAGCCGCACCCAGACGAAGAGCCCGCCTTCCGGCCGCGTCCACGCGCTGCCGCGCGGGAACGAGCGGTCGAGCGCGGCGAGCATCGCCTCCAGCCGCTCGCCGTAGAGCCGCCGCAGCCGGCGCAGGTGCGCCTCGTAGTCGAAGATCTCGAACAGCCGGGCCACCGCGCGCTGCGAGAGCGTCCCGGTGTGCAGGTCGGCGGCCTGCTTGGCGATGGTGAGCGCGCGGATGAAGGACTCGTCCGCCACCGCGTACCCGAGGCGCAGGCCGGGAGCCAGCGTCTTGGAGAAGCTGCCGAGATGGATCACGGGCGCGCCCGGCACCAGCCCGGCGATGGGCGGCAGCTCGACGCCGCGGTAGCGGAGCTCGCCGTAGGGATCGTCCTCGAGCACCGTCACCCGGTACTCGGCGGCGAGACGGGCGATGCGCAGCCGCCGTTCCAGCGGCAGGGTGGTGCCGCAGGGGTTGTGGAAATTGGGGACCAGGTAGATGAGCCTGGGCCGCTCCTGGCGCAGCACGCGCTCGAGCGCGTCGGTGCACATGCCCTCGCCGTCGCTGGGCACGGTGGCGAAGCGCGCCTCGCAGGTGGAGAAGCTCTGCAGCGCCGCAAGGTACGAGGGCTCCTCCACCACCACGGTGTCGCCGGGATCGATCAGCGCCTTGCCCACGAGGTCGATGCCCTGCTGCGCCCCCGCCGTGATCAGCACCTGCTCGGCGCAGGCGGGAAGGCCCCGCCCCGTCATGCGCCCGGCGACCCAGGAGCGCAGGGGCCGGTATCCTTCCGTCGGGCCATATTGCAGCGCCCCGGCGCCGTCGCCGGCGAGGACGTCGGCGTGGGCCTGGGCGATGGCCGCCACCGGAAACGCCTCCGGCGCGGGCAGCCCGCCGGCGAAGGAGAGCACGTCCGGGCGCTCGGTCACCTTGAGGATCTCGCGGATGGCCGAGGCCTGCACGCCCGACATCCGCTTCGCGAGGTGCGTCATCCGGAGGCCTCCTTGCGGCGGCGCGGCGCCGCCTCGGATTCCTGAAGGGGGACGGCGGTGGTCTCCTTCACCGTCGCGAGCACGATGGTGGTGGTGGTGCGGGTCACCCCGGGGATGCGACGGAGCAGGTTGGAGATGAGCTCGTCCAGGGTCCCGGTGTTCTTCGACACCACCTTGAGCAGGTACGAGTCCAGCCCCGCCACGCGGTGGCATTCCTGCACCTCGGGGATCTGCTGGATGCGCCGGGTGAACGCGTCGTGGTGGCGGGGATGGGAGACGCGCACGCCGATGAAGGCGCGGATGTCGTTGCCCATGCTGCGCGGGTCGAGTCGGGCCACGTACCCCAGCACCGCGCCGCCCTGGTCGAGCTTGCGGATCCGGTCCGCGACCGAGGGCTGGGAGAGGCCCACCGCCGCGGCGATCTCCACCTGGGTGGTGCGCGCGTCGTGCTGGAGCAGGTCGAGGATCTTATAATCTATAGGATCCATGCTGTTCTGACCGTTTCTAAATGTGACACATACGCATTCGACACGTTGCATATAGGGACTGGGCGGCGTCCCGTCAAGCGGCGTTTCGGCTAACCTGCGCCCAGCGGAGGTTCCCATGCACCGCAGCCGTCTCAGCACCTTCGTCATCGACTGCAAGACCGCGGACGTGGACGCAGCAGCGCGCTTCTGGAGCGGGGCGCTCGGCCGCGAGGTGGTCGGCATCGACGAGCCCGGCTACCGCAGCCTGCGGGCCGGTCCGAGCGAGCCGCTGCTCCTCGTCCAGCAGGTCACCCACGAGGGCCGCATCCACCTTGACATCGAGGCGGACGACCTGGAAGCGGAAGCGCGCCGGCTGGAGGCGCTCGGCGCGAGGCGCGTGGCCTTCGTCAAGCGTTGGTGGGTGATGGAGGCGCCCACCGGCCAGCGCTTCTGCATCGTGAACCCGCAGCGCGGGCCGCTGGCTGCCGACGCCAACCAGTGGCCGTGATCCGGCCGTGGGCCGCGGAGGTGCCGGTCGACGCGGCCCTCGCGCAGGCGCTCGTCGAACGGCAGTTCCCGTCGCTCTCGCCGGCGCGGGCGGAGCTCCTCGGCCAGGGCTGGGACAACACCGCCTTCGCGGTGAACGGGAGCTGGGTCTTCCGCTTTCCCCGGCGCAAGGCGGCGGTCCCGATGATCGAGGCGGAGCTGCGCGTCCTGCCCCGCATCGCGGGGCGCCTGCCTCTGCCGGTGCCGCTGCCGGAGCTTCGCGGGGCGGCGGGCGCCGATTTTCCCTGGCCGTTCGCCGGACACCGGCTGCTGCAGGGCGTCACCGCCGATCGGGCGGCGCCCGGCCCCGAGCTGCGACTGGCTGCCGCCGGGCTTCTCGGCCGCTTCCTCCGCGCGCTCCACGGCATCGCGCCGGAGGACGTCCCGGCCGACACCATCGGCAGGCTCGACGCGCAGCGGCTGCGCGCGGAGATCCGACGCCGCCTCGGCCGGGCACCCTCGTTCGTCGACGACCCGGTGCGCGCCCCCCGCGCCGATACGCTGGTCCACGGCGACCTGCACGCGCGCCAGCTCCTCTTCGAGGGCGGCGCGCTTGGTGGCGTGATCGATTGGGGCGACGTGCATCGGGGCGATGCGGCAGTCGATCTCGCGATCGCCCACGCCTTCCTGCCGCCCGCCGCGCGTGCCGCCTTCCGGGCCGCCTACGGCCCCATCGACGCGGAGACCTGGCGGCTGGCGCGGCTGCGCGCCCTGCACGTCTCGGCCGCGCTCGCCGAGTACGCGAAGGAGACGGCCGACGGCCCGCTGCTCGAGGAGGCTGCGGGCGCCATCGCCCGGATCTGAAGCGCGGCGCCGGCATCGAACCCGGCACCACGAAGGAGCTGCGAATGGAGAAGCGCAAGCTGGGGAAGCTGGAGGTCTCCGCCCTGGGTCTCGGCTGCATGGGGATGAGCGAGTTCTACTCGGGCCGCGACGACGCCGAATCCATCGCCACCATCCACCGCGCCCTCGAGCTGGGCATCAACTTCCTCGACACCGCGGACATGTACGGGCCCTTCCGCAACGAGGAGCTGGTCGGCAAGGCGATCAAGGACCGGCGCGACAAGGCGGTGGTGGCCACCAAGTTCGGCAACGTGCGCGGCGAGGACGGCGCCTTCCTCGGCATCAGCGGCAAGCCCGACTACGTGCGCAAGGCCTGCGACGCGTCGCTGCGCAGGCTCGGCATCGACCACATCGACCTCTACTACCAGCACCGGGTGGACCCCAAGGTGCCCATCGAGGAGACGGTCGGCGCCATGGCCGAGCTGGTGAAGGCCGGCAAGGTACGCTTCCTCGGGCTCTCGGAGGCGGCGCCGCAGACCATCCGCCGCGCCCACCAGACCCACC
>DASSQZ010000035.1:0-62490 GCA_035702105.1 Myxococcales bacterium
GTTCCAGGGCGCGGTCATCGGCCAGCTCAACCAGCGGCGCGGCGTGATCCAGAACACCGAGACGGTGGAGGGCTACCTCATCGCCCAGGCCCACGTGCCGCTCAGCGAGATGTTCGGCTACTCCACCGACCTGCGCTCCGCGACGCAGGGCAAGGGCGAGTTCTCCATGGAGTTCGCCAAGTACCAGCCGGTGCCGCGCGCGACCCAGGAGCAGATGATCAAGGAGTTCCGCGAGAAGCAGGCGGCGGCGAAGAAGTAACGCGAGGCAGGCTGATCGGTCCGCGGGCGCCGTTTCCTCGAGGGGAACGGCGCCCGCGCCGCTTCGGGCTCAGTGGATTTCCGGGTTGCTGAACTCCAGCGCCACCCACTCGGAGTCCGAGATGGGTTTGGACGAGACCGGCATCCGGTCGCGGTTGTCGACGCTGTCGGGGTTGCCGGTCTCCGCCGCGTTGATCTCCATGTTCGAGGGCGAATGGCCGCTGAAGGTCCGGGCGTGGTTGGCCACGCTGTCCGGAATGCCCGCCTCCGCTGCGTCGGGGGCGTTGCGGGACTTGGCCGGCTCCGCCCGGACCACTCCGGCGCAGAGCACGAATGCTGCGGCAATCGAAAGAGCGAGCTTCGGAAGCATGGGGTTCTCCTTCTCGCCGGCGATGCCGGCAGGGTTGCCCGCAAGTACGCCGGCGCGGCGATTCCGTTACGGCGCGCGATTCGTCGGGGCGCTCGCAGCTCAGGGCTCGCGCGCCTGCGTGCGCTCCAGCTCTTCGATCCGCTCCACCCAGAGCCGTCCCAGGGGCGTCAGCGCGACGAAGAGACCCAGGTCCACTTCGACGTTGTCCTTGATGTCGTGGACGTTCTTGTCCGGCTGCATCCGGATGAGACCCATCGAGCGAAGCCGGCGCAGCTCTGCGCGCACGGAGGTGTTCCCCTTGTACCCCCTGGTGGCGAGGGAAGACAGGTTCAACAGGTGCTTGCGCTCCATGTCGGGAAGGAGCAGCGGCAGCACGAAGCGGATCAGATCCAGCTCGGTCTGCTGGCGCGCCTGTGCCGCGAGCAGGCCCTCGAAGCTCGCTTTGACGCCGGCCACCTCGAACGACTGTACGCGCGAGAACATCCTCGGATAGCAGATGACCAGCACGGAGAATACGCCGAGGGCGAGCAAGGCCAGGTGGGCAGAATCGATCTTCCGACTTTCGGGAATCGCTCCCTCGAGCACTGCGCCGGTATAGGCGGCGAGCAGGAGGACGATGACCACGGCCATTGCGACACGGGACTTCGTCACCGGATTCACACCCGGGGCGTTCACGGCACCATGGGGCGGAGTCGCCATCGCGACCTCCTCATCCTCGCCGGCAGGGCACGCATGCGGGCCGGCGACGCGATTCTACACTGGGCCCAGCAGCCGCCGCCCACCTGGGACGAGCGCGGCGAGGTTCGTCTAGCGGAACACCAGGTGCGCGATTGCGGTCTCTGCGTCGAGGTAGATGATCGCGACCGCCGCCACGTCGAACGCGGCATGCGCCACCATGGGCAGCCAGATCTCGCCGGTTCGGGCGAAGAGGGTCCCGAAGGCGAGGCCGGTGAAGGCCGCCTGCTCGGTGCCCGCGAGACCCTGGTCATGGTAATGGGCCAGCGCGAAGAGCGTCGACGTCAGGAGCACGATGGCCGTCTTCGCCGCCGCACCCGAGGCGAGGAGCTTGCCGAGCCGCTCGAAGAAATAGCCGCGGAACACCGTCTCCTCGCCGAAGCCCGCGCCGGCGATCACGAGGTACAGCGCCCCCGGCAGCGCCGCCGTGTTCCCGGCCAGTTCATGGTAGGCGTGGTTCACGGGGTCGGCGCCGAGGAGCGGCATGACCAGCGCCTTCATCGCCAGCTTGAAGGCGACGCCGAGGACGACGCCAACCCCGGCCGTACGGACCCACGACCGCGGCCTCACGTAGCCGATCTCGCGCCAGGGCGTGCGCGAGCGCCGCGCCCAGAGCAGCACCAGGATGGCGCTCAGCGGCGGGACGATCAGGTTGCCGGAGAGGATGACGAGGAACGCGAGCATCCCCACCGGCCCGAACCCGCGCAGCTTCGCCGCGAACGGGTCGCCGGCCTGGTTCGTCGCCGCCTCCCTCATCCGGCGAGTCTCCGCTCCGGAGGGCGCGATGTCGATCACCGACAGTCCGATCCAACCCTCGGGCAGCCGCGGGCCCTTGCCCTGCCGGCGCGGCCGGGGCAACACTCGGGGCGTGGCTGCGAAAGAGATCGCGGGTCCTCCCCTTCCCGACGTGGCCGTGCGCAGCGTTCCCGACCTGATCGCGCAGCGCGCCGCGGCGGAGCCGGCGCGGACGGCGGTGCGGTCCCGCGCTCCCAGCGGCAGATGGCAGGACCTCTCCTGGGCGACGCTCGACGCGAGGCGCCGCGCGGCCGCGGCGGGCCTCGCTTCCCTTGGGGTGAAGGCTGGCGACGTGGTGGCCTTCGTCGCCCACAACTCCCCCGCGATGATCGTGGCGGAGCTGGCGGCGCAGACGCTGGGCGCGGCGGTGGCGCCAGTCTTTCCCGGCTACTCGCCCGAGGTGCTGCACCATTGCCTCGCCGACTCCGGCGCGCGCATCGCCTTCGCCGGGAGCGCCGCGCAGCAGCGGCAGCTCGCTCCCGAACGCCAGCTGCAGCACATCGTGGTGCTCGACGACCAGCCCTTCGCCGCCGACGCGCGCGCCCTGCCCTTCAGGGCGGTGGAGCAGGAGCCGGGCAAGGACGACATCGCGGCGGATCGCGACGACATCGCGTACGTCCTCTACACCAGCGGCACCACCGGCAAGCCCAAGGGCGTGGAGCTGACGCACTGGAACGCGCTCTCGCAGCAGGCCGCCCTCGCCGCGGTCTGGGACGTGTCCGAGCGCGACGTCTTCCTCGGCTACCTGCCCTGGCACCACTGCTTCGGAGCGCTCTTCGAGCGGCTGATGGCGCTCTGGCACCGCGCCCTTCTGGTCATCGACGACTCGCGCGGCCGCGATCTGGACCGGCTCTTCGAGAACCTGATCGAGATCCGCCCCACCGTCTACTTCGGCGTGCCGCGCGTCTACAACGGGATGATCGCGCGCGCGTCCCGGGACGAGAAGGCGCGCGAGGCGCTGCGGCGGCTGCGCTTCGCCTTCAGCGCCGCGGCTCCCATCAGCGAGCCGGCGTTCCGCTGGTTCGAGGAGAACGGCGTCCCCGTCCTGGAGGGCTGGGGCCTCACCGAGACGTCGCCCTGCGCGACCGTCACCCGCCGCGACCAGAAGCGGGTGCCCGGCACGGTGGGATTTCCCATCCCCGGCACCACCCTTTCGCTGGAGAAGGTGGAAGGCTTCTCCGGCAAGGGCGAGATCCTGGTGAAGGGGCCCCAGGTGATGCGCGGGTACCGCAGGCGTCCGGAGGAGACCGCGCAGGCGGTGCGCGGCGGCTTCCTCCACAGCGGCGACCTGGGAGAGTGGACCGAGGCGGGCCTCAAGCTCTACGGCCGCATCGACGGCGTCTTCAAGCTGGAGAACGGCGAGAAGGTGTCCTCGGGCGAGGTGGAGGCGCGCCTGCTCGCGGCCACGCCGCTGCTCGAGCAGGCGGTGGTGCTGGGCCGCGCGCAGCCGTTCGCGACCGCCCTGTGCTGGATCGCGCAGGGCGCCGCCACCCGCTGGCTGCAGGAGCGCGACCTGGAGGCTCCGACGAGGATGGCGGAGCTGGTTCGCGTCCCCGAGCTGCGGCGCGCGCTGGTGGAGGCGCTGCAGGCCGCCAACCTCCTCGCCTCCGTGCACTTCGAGCGCGTGCGCCGGGTAGCGCTGGTGCCGGAGGTGCCCTCGATGGAGACGGGCGAGCTGACGCCGACGCTGAAGATGGTCCGGGTGGTCTCGCTGATGCGGCACGCGGACCTCGTCGCCGCGATGCAGAGGGACGAGCCGCACCCGCTCGTGCTCGAGATCGTCCGCCGCGGCGAGCCCTTCGGGAACAGCTGACGGCGGCAGGCCCTATTCGCCGGCGTCGGAGAAGCCGATGGGCTTCTCCGGCCCGAACCAGAAGCGGATGGCGTGCGGATCCACCTCGTAGATGCGCCTGGCCGCGTCCGCCAGCACCACCGCGCAGTCGGGTGAGCCGGGATCCTCCACCACCGCCGCGGCGCCCTGCTCCAGCCGCTTCTGCGTCTCCGCCGAGACGTCGAGGCGGCCGATCTTTCCGCTGCGCCGCACGTAATGGAAGGTGACCTCGCCGGGCTCGCGCACGCGGTGGGCCTCGACGAGCTGGCGCAGCCGCCGCGCCCGCTCCGACTGCATGCGCGCCTCCGCTGCCCTGGCCGCGTCCTTGCGCCGCGCCTCGGCCATCTCCGCCTCGCGGGCGGCGAACGCCTCGCGCCGCTGCCGCTCCTCGGCGGAGAGCTGCTCCTCCTGCTTGTGCCGGTTGCGCGGCGCGGACGCCTTCTGCTCCCGCGCCGCCTCCTGCACCTGCTTGTCGGTGACGAGGCCCGCCTTGAGCAGCTTGTCGCGGAGGTTCTGCATGCGACGCGCAGGATAACCAAGGACCCCGCGCCGCGGAAGGCGCTGGACGGTTGCCCCTCCTCTTCCGCACCAGGATCCCGCGGGACCGGTACACTGCGGGGATGCGCGTCGTCTTCGTCGAACAGCCGGGCAACCTTCCCGCTCCGCCCGCAGAGGGCCGGGTGGCCGTGGTGGACGTGGCGTTCGCGGGGGGCGACAACTTCGAGAAGAGCACCCTTCCCTTCCTGCAGGGCCTCGGCGACCGCCTCGCCATCTGGATCGATCACCACGAGCACCCGCTGGGGTGGGCGCGCTTCCGCAACGATCCGCGCTTCCTGCTGGTGCCGAATCAGCAGGCGCACGCGTGTCCCGAGCTGGTGACGCCCGAAGTGGTGGCGCGCGCCGGCGCGGTGGACGTTGTGGTGGCCCACGCCGACCTCGACGGCCTGCTCTCGGCGGTGAAGTTCCTGCGCGGCGGCACGCCGCCCTGGCCGGAGGCCGACGAGGACGCGCGGGCCGCCGACAGCCCGGGACGCGGGCACGCCTTCTCGCCGCAGGCCCGGGTCCTCCAGGGCGCGCTCGATCATGCCGCCGCCGAGCTGCGCAGCGCGCAGCGCGAATCGTTGCGCCAGCAGCTGGTGCAGGCGCTGGCACAGGGGTCGCTGCCGCCCGCGCTGCAGCAGCGGATCGAGAAGCTGGCGCGCGCGCACGAGGAGGCGCTGGCGCCCGTGGCGGCCCTGGCCGAGCAGGCGAAGGAGGAGGCGCAGGGCGTCCTGGTGGCGCGCGTCCCCAAACCGCTGGCGCGCCCGGTCAAGAAGGCGCTGCTCTCGCGGCTGGAGGAGCGCGCTCCAGTGGGGGTGGTGGTGGAGGGGCGGGCGGTCACCGTGGCGACCTTCCGCAACCTCGACCTCGCGCGGGTGGACGAGCTGGGCGCGGGCCGCAGCGACTACCGCTTCGCGCAGGTGGAAGACGGCGGCCGGCGCATCGTCGCCCGGCTCGGCGAGCTGGTGCGGGCGGAGTTAGAATGAGCTCCATGGCCGACGTGCCCCAGGGACAGGCATTGATCGACGGCATCCGGCGCCTGCGCGGCGAGCTGGACGCGGTCATTCTCGCGCACTACTACCAGGACCCCGAGATCCAGGACCTGGCCGATTTCGTCGGCGACTCGCTGCAGCTCTCGCAGCAGGCGGCGAAGACGAAGGCCAGGGTGATCGTCTTCTGCGGCGTCCACTTCATGGCCGAGACCGCCAAGATCCTCAACCCCGACAAGCAGGTGCTCCTGCCCGATCTCGACGCCGGCTGCTCGCTCGCCGATCGCTGCCCTGCCGATCAGTTCGCGAGCTGGCTCGCGAAATACCCGGGCCACAAGGTGGTCAGCTACATCAACTGCTCCGCAGCGGTGAAGGCGCTCTCCGACGTGATCTGCACCTCCAGCAATGCCGAGAAGATCGTGCGCAGCTTCCCGCCGGGAGAGAAGATCGTCTTCGCGCCCGACCGGCACCTGGGCGCGTGGGTGGAGAAGAAGACCGGCCGCGAGATGGTGAAGTGGCCGGGCTTCTGCATCGTGCACGAGCAGTTCACCGAGCGGCAGCTCCACCAGCTCAAGGCGCGCCACCCCGGAGCCGAGATCATCGCGCATCCGGAGTGCGAGGCCGGGGTGCTGGCGATGGCGGATTTCGTCGGCTCCACCAAGGGGCTGCTCGAGCACGTGAAGACGAGCAAGGCGAAGAGCTTCATCGTCGCCACCGAGGTGGGCATCCTCCACCTCATGGCCAGGGCGCGCCCCGACGCCGAGCTGATCCCGGCGCCCCCGAGCAGCGGGTGCAATTGCAGCATCTGCCCCTACATGCGCCTCAACTCTCTGGAGAAGCTCTACCTCTGCATGCGCGACCGCACCCCGGAGATCACGCTCTCCGAGGAGCTTCGCGTCCGTGCGCTCCGGCCGGTGCAGCGCATGCTCGAGCTCTCGGCATAGCCCCGGCGGCGCGGGCGGCCCAGGGCTATGTTTGTCGTGGATCGTGCCGTCAAAAGGCGCGTCCGTGGGGGCGGAAAAGTGGCCAGCCCGCGGCCGCGGTGGTCTGATCCCCAGCGATGAACCGGAGGTCCACGTGAAGAAGCTCTTCCTCGCAGCCGCCCTGCTCGCCGCACCCCTTGCCGCCCGCGCCGAAGGAGGCCTGCGCATCGGCGCCGAGGCGAACATCGCCACCCACGACAGCAACGGGACCCACGCCATCACCGACAACTGGCCGCTGGCGGGCGACCTGATGCTGAGCTACTGGACGCCGGGCTCGTTCCTCTCCCTCGACCTGGAGATCTCCGAGCAGTTCTTCCTCAATTCGCCGGTGGGCGCGAGCAGCCGCATCGGCACCGTGCTGCGGCCGGGCGTGCGCCTGACCGCGCCGCTGCTGCCGGTGTACGCGCGCGTGGCGCTGCCCATCAACCTGGAGACGCCCAACGGCGAGCGCGAGAAGGTGGACCTGCGCCTGGGCGTCGGCCTGAACATCCCGCTGGTGCTCTTCTCCATCTACCTGGAGGGCGACGCCGACTTCCCGCTCAGCTCCAGCGGTACCGGCCCCGGGTCGATCAGCGCCTTCAACACGCAGGCGTTCTGGCTGAGCGGCGGCCTCGACTTCCGCTTCTGAGCCGCGCGGATGGCGGACGCCGATTCGCCGCTGGCGCTCGTCCTCTCCGGAGGCGGCGCGCGCGGAGCCTACGAAGTAGGCGTCCTCCGCTACGTCCTCGGCAAGCTGGCACCGCGGCTGGGCGACTCCGCCCGGCCGCGGATCTTTTCCGGCACCAGCGTGGGCGCCATCAACGCCTGCGCCGCGGCGGCGCACCACGACGTCCCCGACTTTGCCATCCGCAGCCTGGCCGAGACCTGGCGGCAGCTCGGGCTGGACCAGATCTTCCGCCGCGGCTGGGGCGATCTCGCCGGCCTCCTGCGCTGGCTCCTGGGCTCGGCCCGCGCGGGCGGTCCGCGCAGCCTCCTCGACGCCGGGCCCCTGGCCGAGCTGGTGCGCTCGGTCATCCCCTGGCGCGCCCTGCACCAGGGCATCGCCGACCGGCGCGTGCTCGGCGTCACCGTCTCCGCCACCGACATCGAGACCGGCCACACGGTGGTGTTCGTGGAGAGCGAGGCCGAGGCGCTGCTCGTCTCGCGCGACCGCGCGGTGGACTGGGCCTCGGTGCGCCTCACCGCCCAGCACGCGCTGGCGTCCGCGGCCATCCCCATCATCTTTCCCGCGGTGCGGGTGGCGGGCCGCGTGTACTCGGACGGAAGCCTGCGCCAGAACACCCCCATCGCGCCGGCGCTCCGGCTGGGCGCGGGCCGGGTGCTGGTGGTGGGGCTGCGCTCGCAGCGGCGGGTGTCGGCCCCGCGCGCGGGCCGCCAGGACGCCGTGGATCAGGAAGCGTTCTCCTCGCCGCTCTTCCTCTTCGGCAAGCTGCTCGATGCGCTCCTGCTCGACCGGGTGGAGAACGACCTCGCGAACCTGCGGCAGGTGAACGCCGCGCTGCACGAGCTGTCGCGGGTGTCGAACGCGCTTCCCGGCCCGGTGGCGGCGGCGCTGGAGGCGGCCGGCGGCGGGCTGCGCCCGGTGGCGGACCTCTTCATCCGCCCTTCGCAGGATCTGGGGATGCTGGCCGCGCACGTGCTCTCGATGCCGGCGGTGAAGTCACGGCTCACGGGCCCGGCGGGCTACCTGCTGCGCCGCCTGGGCGAGGCCGCCGGCAGGGGCGATCCTTCCGACGTGCTCAGCTACCTGCTCTTCGACGCCGAGTACAACGAGGCGCTGATGGACCTGGGCGAGCGCGACGCCGCCGAGCGCAAGGACGAGCTGGAGCAGTTCCTCGCCGCGCCGCAGTCGGCCATGCCGCGCGAGACCGCACCCGCCTGACCCGCGCCGCCGCAGGACATCAAGGCTCCTGCTCCTCGGGCAACGGCTGCGGGCCGGGCACGATGCCGGCGATGTCCGGATCCTCGCCCTCGGGCAACACCCGGTCGGCCTTCTCCTTCTTGCGCTGCTCGCGCCGCTCGTCCTTTTCCTTGCGCTTCTCGAGGCGCGCCAATTCCTTCTGCCGCTTGTTCGATCGTGGCTGCACGCGTCCCTCCTGAAACGAAAAGAGCCCGGCCTTCGCAGGCCGGGCCCGTTCATACCGTACCGACTCGCGCCTAGGCGATCGGCCGGACGTTCGAGGCCTGCAGGCCCTTGGGACCCTTGGTCACCTCGAACTGCACCTTCTGTCCCTCGGCCAGGGTGCGAAACCCATCCGCCTGGATGGCGGTGTGATGGCAGAAGACATCGGGGCCGCCGTTGTCCTGCACGATGAACCCGAAGCCCTTCGCATCATTGAACCACTTCACGGTACCAGTAACCATTTGTTGCACTTCTTTCGTGTTGGGAACGGCACCTTGCCGCTCCGTGCCGCGACTGCGGCTTGGTGTGCTTAACAGCTACCAGCCCGATTTGCATCCCAAATCTGCCAACAGGCGCGAAAAGTCCTCTGGAAGCGGCGCAGTACACTCGATCCGTTGGCCCCCCACCGGATGCGGAAACGCCAGCCGTTCCGCGTGCAGCGCCGGCCTGCCGATCCCGGCATGGCGGGTGCCGTAGACTTCGTCTCCGAGGAGGGGAAAGCCCGCCTCGGAGAGCTGGACGCGGATCTGGTGCGTCCTGCCGGTGCCGAGCCGGATCCGCAGCAGGCAGGCGCCCGGCAGCCGCCGCGCAACCTCATAGCCGAGGCGCGCCCGCCGCGGCGTTTCCAGCCGGGTGGTGAAGCGGCGTCGGTCGCGCGGGTCCGGGCCGTACGGGGTGTCCAGCGAGGCCGAGTCCGGCGGGCTTCCTTCCACCGCGGCGAGGTAGACCTTCTCCCACTGCCCCTGGTCGAGAGCGCGCGCGAGCCCCTGCGCCGCCGCCCGCGTGAGCGCGAGGACCAGGCACCCGCTCGTCCCGCGGTCGAGCCGGTGGACGACGCGGGGCCACGCCCGGCCGCCCGCCGGCGCCAGCTCCCGCGCGGCCAGCGGCACCACGTCCTCGTCCACCGCGAGACCGGCGGGTTTGTCGATCACCGCCAGCGAAGAATCGCGAAACAGGACAGCCAACCGCACGCGGCGTTCCTACCATGCCCTGCGCATGTACGATGGGGTGGGAATGGCACTCGATCTGAGCGAACGGGCGAGCGGCGTGCTCCTCCACCCGACTTCGCTGCCAGGGGCGTACGGCTGCGGCGACCTGGGAGGCGAGGCGCACGCGTTCGCGCGCTGGCTGCGCGATGCCGGACAGCGCATCTGGCAGATGCTGCCGGTGGGACCGGTGGGGTACGGCAACTCGCCCTACAGCGCGCTCTCCGCCTTCGCCGGCAATCCGCTCCTCATCAGCCTGGACCGGCTGGTCGCGGAGGCGCTCCTGCCCCGAGGCGCGCTGGCGGGCGCGGCGGCCTTCGCGCCGGGGCGGGTGGACTACGCGGCCGCGCGCGCCTTTCGCGAGGAGCACCTGCGCACCGCCTTCTCGGCCTTCGGCAAGCGCACCAGCGACCACGCGCAGTTCGAGGTCTTCTGCGCCGCCAACAACGCCTGGCTGGACGACTACGCGCTCTATGCCGCCCTCAAGCGCGCGCGCAGCGAGCGGCCCTGGACGGAGTGGGAGCCGGAGCTGCGGGCCCGCGACCCCGGAGCGCTGGACCGCGCCCGCCACGCGCTGCGCGAGGAGATCCGGCAGCAGCGCTTCGAGCAGTTCCTCTTCGCCCGCCACTGGCAGGCGCTGCACGACGAGTGCCGCATGCTCGGGATCGCGCTGGTGGGCGACCTGCCCATCTTCGTGGCGCACGACAGCGCCGACGTCTGGGCGCACCCCGACCTCTTCTTCCTCGATCACCAGGGGCAGCCCACCGTGATCGCCGGGGTCCCTCCCGACTACTTCAGCGCCACCGGCCAGCGCTGGGGGAACCCGCTCTACGACTGGGAGAAGCTGGAGCAGACCGGGTACCGCTGGTGGCTCCAGCGCTTCGCCGTGACCCTCGCCCGCTTCGATGCGGTGCGGCTCGATCACTTCATCGGCTTCACCCGCTACTGGGAGATTGCCGCGAGCGAGCCCACTGCGCAGAACGGCCACTGGCGGCCCGGCCCCGGCGCAAAGCTCTTCCAGGCGCTGGGGCCCGCCGCCCTCATCGCCGAGGACCTGGGTGCGGTCACCCCGGAGGTCACCGCCTTGCGCGACCGGTTCCACTTCCCCGGGATCAAGCTGCTGCAGTTCGCCTTCGGCACCGACCCGCAGGCGCCCACCTTCCTGCCGCACAACTACGAGCGCAACTCCGCCGCCTACACCGGCACGCACGACAACGACACCACCCGCGGCTGGTTCGAGAAGCTGGACGCGGGCGAGCGCGAGGCGGCCCTGCGCTATCTCGGCAGCGGGGGGCGCGAGATCCACTGGGAGATGATCCGGGCGGTCTGGGCCTCGGTGGCAAACCTCGCCCTCGCTCCCGCGCAGGACCTGCTCGGGCTCGGGTCGGACGCCCGCATGAACCTGCCGGGGACCTCGCAGCACAACTGGGAGTGGCGGATCGGCGAGTTGCCGGCGCCGGCGGTGCAGGCGCGGCTGCGCGAGCTGACGGAGACCTACGGCAGGAGCGCGCGGTGAAGCGCAGGCCCTGGGAGATGCGCCGCGGGCAACTGCGCGACGACCCGCAGTGGTACAAGGACGCCATCATCTACGAGCTGCGGGTGCGCTCGTTCATGGACTCCAACGGCGACGGCATCGGCGACTTCGCCGGCCTCACCAGCCGCCTCGACTACCTCCAGGACCTGGGCATCAACGCGCTCTGGCTCCTGCCCATCTGCCCGAGCCCGGGCAAGGACGACGGCTACGACATCTCCGACTACACCGACGTGCACCCGGACGTGGGCACGCTGGACGACTTCCGCCTCTTCGTGGAGGAGGCGCACCGGCGCGGCCTGCGCGTCATCACCGAGCTGGTGCTCAACCACACCAGCGACCAGCACCCCTGGTTCCAGCGCGCCCGCCGCGCGCCGTCCGGATCCTCCGAGCGGAACTTCTACGTCTGGAGCGACTCGCCCGACCGCTACCGCGACGCGCGCATCATCTTCAAGGACTTCGAGCCGTCGAACTGGTCGTGGGATCCCCTCGCCAAGCAGTATTACTGGCACCGCTTCTTCGCCCACCAGCCCGACCTCAACTTCGACAACCCGGCGGTGCACGAGGCGATGCTGGGGGTGGTGGACTTCTGGTTCGGCCTCGGCGTCGACGGCCTGCGGCTGGACGCCGTGCCCTACCTCTACGAGCGGGACGGCACCAACTGCGAGAACCTGGCCGAGACGCACGTCTTCCTCAAGAAGCTGCGCGCGCACGTGGACCAGCGCTTCAAGAACCGCATGCTCCTCGCGGAAGCGAACCAGTGGCCCGAGGACGCCGCCGCCTATTACGGCCAGGGCGACGAGTGCCACATGAATTTCCACTTCCCGATCATGCCGCGCATCTTCATGTCCATCCACATGGAGGACCGGCTGCCCATCATGGACATCCTCGCGCAGACGCCGCAGATCCCGGCGAACTGCCAGTGGGCGCTCTTCCTGCGCAACCACGACGAGCTGACGCTGGAGATGGTGACCGACGAGGAGCGCGACTACATGTACCGCGCCTTCGCCCACGAGCCGACCATGCGCATCAACCTGGGCATCCGCCGCAGGCTCGCGCCCCTGGTGGGCAACGACCGCCGGCAGATCGAGCTGATGAACGCGCTGCTCATGTCCCTGCCCGGCACGCCGGTGCTCTACTACGGCGACGAGATCGGCATGGGCGACAACGTCTTCCTCGGCGACCGCAACGGCGTGCGCACGCCCATGCAGTGGAGCCCCGACCGCAACGCCGGCTACAGCAAGGCCAACCCGCAGCGGCTCATCCTCCCCATCATCATCGACCCCGAGTACCACTACGAGTCGCTCAACGTGGAGGCGCAGCAGGGCAACCCCAACTCGCTGCTCTGGTGGATGAAGCGGCTGATCGCGCTGCGCAAGCGCTTCCAGGCCTTCGGCCGCGGCGCCATCGAGTTCCTCGCGCCCGACAACCCCAAGGTGGTGGCGTTCACCCGGCAGTTCGAGGACGAGACGGTGCTGGTGGTTGCGAACCTCTCCCGGCACACCCAGTACGTCGAGCTGGACCTGCGCAACTTCAAGGGGCGGGTGCCGCTGGAGCTGATCGGCCGCACGCGTTTTCCGCCCCTGGGCGAGCTGCCCTACCTGCTCACGCTGGGCGAGCACGCCTTCTACTGGTTCTCGCTGGAGGAGCCGCGCAACGCGGCGCAGGAGCTGCGGACGGCCTCCTACCAGCCTCCCGCGCTGGAGGTGGCGAGCGCGTGGGAGGGCGCGTTCACGCCGGCGGAGCGCAATGCCATCGAGCTGACCCTGCCCGCCTGGCTGGACGGGCGCCGCTGGGTCCGCGGGAGCGGCCGCGAGATCATGCTCGCGCGCATCGCCGACGTCATTCCCTTCGACGCCCTGCGCCTCGCCATCGTGCAGGTGGAGTTCAGCCACGGCGACCCGGAGAGCTACGTGCTGCCGCTCGCCCTCGAGTCCGGGGAGAAGCCGGTCTCGCCCCAGGCGGTGATCGCCACGCTTCGGCGCCTCGACGGCTCGCAGCTCTACCTGGTCGACGCGCTCTTCGATCCCGCCTCCGCCGCGGCGCTGCTCTCGGCCATCCGCACCGGAACCCGCAGCCGCGGCGTCCTGGGGATGCTGACGGCGACGTCGCGAGGCGGCCTGCCCGGCGGCGAGCCGCGCCTCTACCGGCAGGAGCACCACGCCGCCTCGGTGCAGTTCGGCGAGTCGCTCATCCTCAAGTTCTTCCGCCGCCTGGGAGAAGGCCTCCACCCGGAACTGGAGATCTGCCGCGCCCTCACCGAGCGCATGCCGCACGCGCCGGTGGCGCCGCTCTACGGAGCGCTGGAGCTGCGGCCGCGCCGTGGCGAGCCCATCACCATCGCGACGGTGCACGGCTGGGTGCAGAACCAGGGCACCGCCTGGCAGTTCTTTCGCGAGGAGCTGCGCCGTTACTTCGAGCGCGCGCTGGCCTCGAGCGGCAACCTCAAGCCGCCGCCGCGCCCGCACGGCACGCTGCTCGATCTGGCCCAGAGCGAAATGCCCGCCGCGGCGCGGGAGATGCTGGGGAGCACGCTCGCCGCCGCGCGCCTGCTCGGCAAGCGCAGCGCCGAGCTGCACGCGGCGCTGATGGCGCCGGACGATCCGGCCTTCACCCCCGAGCCCTACAGCGCGCTCGACCAGCGCTCCGTCTACCAGACCAAGCGCAATCTCACCGGCAAGGTGCTGCGCCAGCTCCGCGCGGCCCACATGGAGGGCCGCCCCGCCGAGCTGGCGCAGCAGCTCCTCGCCCGCGAGAAGGACCTCTACGCGCGGTTCGAGCCGCTGCTCCACGGGCGCCTGACGGCGCAGCGCGGCCGCATCCACGGCGAGTTCCACCTCGCCAACGTGCTCTGGACGGGCAAGGACTTCGTCTTCGTGGACTTCGGGCAGAACCCGGACAAGCCGCTGCCCGAGCGCCGGCGCAAGCGCAGCGGGCTGCGCGACGTGGCCTCCATGCTGCGCTCGTTCGATTTCGCCGCCACCATGGGCCTGCGCGATCCGGCCACCGTGCGCGAGAGCGACCGCGGCGCCGCGGAGCCGTGGGCCAGGCTGTGGGCCACCTGGGCTCCGGCGGCCTACCTGGGCGCGTACCTGGACGCGGCGCAGGGCTCGCCCTTCCTGCCCAAGGAACGAAGCGAGCTGGAGATGCTGCTGGAGACGCAGCTTCTGGAGAAGGCCCTCGACGAGCTCGGGTCGGAGCTGGGACATCGCGAGGACTGGGCGCTTGCGGCGCTGCGCGCCCTGCTCGAGATGCTGGCGTGAACAGCCGGTTCCCAGGGCCGCGCCGGCGCTTCGTTCCAGCGCGTGCGCAGCTCTGCGCGGACGTTGCAGACCTGTCCCTCGCCGACCGCGGCAAACACCCGCGCGCCGCGGATCGCCGCAGCGAGGAGCTGCTCGACCATGTACGGCTCGGCGAAGCGAGTTGCTCTGGCGGATCCCGTCGGTCCAAGGCAGGCTCGCCCGCAAACCACGCACCGCAAGCGGCGGCGCGGCTACGGTCCCTGGGCCACCGCGGTCAGCTTCGTGCACGCCACGGTGCCGAGGTTCACCGCGCTGACCTTCGTCTCCGGCACCTTGAGCTCGAAGCGGCAGACGCCGCGCCCGAACTCCACCTCGGCGCTGTGCGTCCCCACCGGCACGTTCTCGAGCCAGAACTCGCCTGCGGCGCCCACCGGCGAGCTCACCTTGCGCTGGCCCACGAACGCCGTCATCTCGCCGAAGGCGGGCACCGTGCTCTGGCCGCCGGAGTCGATGCGCAAGGCGCCGGAGACGCTGCGGACCTTCTCCACGTCGAAGCGGACCAGCGCGCCGCCGCGCAGCGCGGTGGCGATCACCTGCTCGGTCTTGCCCAGCTCGTAGTCGAGGGGAATGTCGGCGTCGCGGATGCTGAGCCGGTTTCCATAGTAGGGCTGCAGCCCGGGGATGAGCAGGTTCCCGCGCGAGTCGGTCCTGCCGACCTCCTGGTTGTTGAGGAAGCCGCGCACGCCGGGAAGGCCGGGAACCTGGAGGAGCGCGAAGCCGTCCTGCACCGGCCGGCTGGCCATCACGTTGCCGTCCACCAGGACCAGGGCTCCGGCAGCCGTCATGGCTCCGGCGTCGGTGGGGCCGGTGCGCGTGTAGAGGCCGGTATAGGTGCCGTAGGGGCCCTGGTACACCACCTGGCCGAGCCCGCTGGCCGGCCCCTCGTGCTCCACGTTGGAGCGGAGCTGCCAGCCGAAGCCCTCGCCGAGAGGAAGCCCCTTCTGCACGCCCATGGTGGCGCCGCTGGTGCGGTTGCTGCCGCGGCCGCTCGCGTCGCCCATGGCGCCGCCGCCGAACGTATAGATGAATCCGGCGGTCATTCCCCATTCCGGCGAGGTGCCGGGCTGCCGGGTGCGGCTGGCGGAGACCAGGAAGGTGGCGTCCTGCGAGAGGCGCGCCTCGGCCCGCAGGGTGATGGAGTTGGTGAGTCCGGTGTCGCGCATGGCCTGCTCCGCATAGTCGAGGGCCAGGCTCAGCCTGCGCGTGATCGGCGCGCCCACCGTACCGTGCACCTCCAGGAGCGGCCGGTCGTCTGCGGCGCCGTAGGTCAGGTTCGCGTACCGATCGGTCGCCCCCCGCGCCAGCACGGCGGCGGAGAAGCCGTGGAAAAGCAGCGAATAGCCGATGGAACCGGCCGCGCCGCGCTCGCGCCCGTCCGCGCTCGCGGCGGCCTCGAGGTCCAGCTCGCCGAAGGGCAGCGCGAACGACGCGGTGGGCCCGCCGCTGGCGAGCAGCGACGCGCAGGTGGAGCAGACGGGCTCGTCCCATCCCTTGAGGTGCTGCAGGGCCGATTCGACGCGGAACCCGCCGGTGAAGAAATCGCTCAGGCCCAGCCGGTGGTGCGCCACCAGCACCGGCGGCCCGTAGTTGAACGCATCGGTGCCGAACCCGAGGCGGCGGAAGCCCAGGTGGTAGCCGTAGTCGCTGAGCCCGGGAGCGAGCACGCCCGGCGACGAGTAGTACGGCGAGGCGTACTCCTGCGTGCGGCCGAACGAGTCGCGCACCACGTAGCTGACCTGGCCCTGGCCGCCGGTGACCGGCAGGTTGCGGACCTCGAACGGCCCGGGCGCGATGGGCTGCTCGCGCACCAGCGCGCCGTTCACGTAGACGTCGAGGGTGGAGGGCGAGAGGATGGCGCCGGAGATTCGCGGCAGCGGCTGGCGGACGAAATAGGGATCGAGCGAGAACTCGCGCGTCACGCTGGCGCCGGCGAGCAGCACCGAGCCGCCCACCGAGGACGACTGCGCGAAGGCGTCGCCCAGCACCACCCGGCGCATGGAGCCGGGAGAGTCCAGGGTCAGGTTGGTGAGCCCGCGCATCACCGTGCCGTCGGGGAGGACGTTGCCGCCGGAGAAGAGCAGCGCGCCCTTGTAGCTCATCCCCAGCTCGGCCGCGCCGCTGAAGGCGCCCTCGCCGGTGCCGGTGACGGAGTAGTTGAAGAAGGCGCTGCTGTCGGTGCGCAGCACCATGTCCGCGGGGCGCCGCATGGCGCGCAGGTCCAGCGTGGTGGTCTCGAGCAGGGCGGTGCGGGCGGTCACCCGCAGCGCCAGGTTCTGCGTGTCCAGCTCGTAGGTCAGGGCCGGGGCGAGCGAGCGCAAGGACACGTACTCGCGGCCGTCATGCTGCTCGCGCGAGCCGGTCAGCCCGTGGAGTCCCGCCTTCTCCAGGTCCTCGACGGCGACGAAGGCGTCCTCCGCCCCGGCCGCGCCGCGCAGGCGCACCAGCACCGAGTCCTTGGCCGCCTGGTTGACGAAGAGATCGAGGTACGCGCGCTGGTCCTGCGCCTGGGGCTGGGCTGCGAGCGGAGACGAGAGCGCCACGGCAAGCGCCGCCGCCAGTCTCCAGGCCCTCCTTCGCGCCACCCCGGCCACGTCTCAACCTCCGCACGCTCCCGCGGGCGTCTCCAGTTCCTGCTGCAGCACCTGCTCGCGATCGCCTTTGACCCGGGCCCGCAGCTTGCGGACCTTCGCGCACACATCCTTCGGCAGCTCGAACTGGTAGCGCTTCTCGCCCCCGGCGAGGACGTACCAGCCCTGCTGATCGCGCTCGAACAACTTGCCGCCGCCGGCGTCGATTCCCTCCAGCGAGACGCTCTCCACCCTGAGGTGCACGTTGCCGCGGTTCTGCAGGGCGAAGGAGGCGCCGCCCGCGCGCACGGCAATGGGCGTGAGCTGATTCGATTCGACGGTCTTCGAGGGTCGGACGAAGATGGGGATGCCGATGCGGGTGAGGACCCGCACGGTGGTGCGCGGCTGCGCCGGCTTCTCCGCAGGCGGCAGCTCCTCGACGAAGATGCGGTAGGTCCGCTCCACTGCGCCGAAGGGCACCGCCACGCCGACCCGGACGTTGTGCGTCTCTCCCGGCTTGAGCGAGAGCAGCGTGGGAAAGAAGATCACGTCGTCGGTCGGGGTCAGCTTCATCCCCGAGACGGCATCTTCGCTCCAGGCGTTGGCCTGAAGCTGGTAGCGCACCGGGTCCGGCCCGTCGTTGCGCAAGGTGAGCAGCGCCTTGGCCTCGTCGGGGCGGAGCGAGATCTGCACCGGCGAGACGTTCAGCCCCGCGGCATGCACACGCCCGGCCCCCAGGAAGAGAAGGCCGGGCGCGAGCAGGAAGAGCAGACGGCGCACTAGAAGTTGACCGTCGCGACCACGCTGTCGGAGTAGACGCCGGTCGAGGCGTCCTGGCCGGCAGGGATGGAGCCGAACACCATCACCGTGCGCGCGGCGATGCTGGGAGCGGCCGCCACGACCAGGCCGTTGCCGCTGGTGGTGCCGTCGCCCCAGGGCGTGGCGGTGGCGGCGGCGCTGGCGCCCACGGCGTCGGGCCAGAACAGGTCGTAGGAGAGCGAGCTCGTGCCGTTGGTCATGGCGCGCTTGCCGGCGAGGCCGGTGCCGAAGTTGGTGCTGGAGCTGAGGTTGATGGTCGAGCCGCTCCCGCGCGTGCAGGTCAGCGTCAGCGAGGTGCTGCCCGTCTTGGCGGCGGTGGCGTTGGCCTGGAGCGGGTCGTAGGCGCCGAAGTCGAGGTCGCCGGCCACCGAGATGGTGCAGTTCGGGTCGATGTGCGCCTTGGCCTGGAAGGCGGGAGCGGAGGCGCTGCCGGCGAAGGCCTGCGAGTGGCCCACGAAGGCCGCCGAGGCGAGACAGAGTGCGAGGGACAGTTTGCGGATCATGGTCGTGCTCCTGGGAGAGTGCGGTGGAGAGTGATGGGTGCGAAGATCAGAAGTTCACGGTGGCGGTGACGGTATCGGTGTAGGTGCCCACGCTCGCGTCCTGGCCGCCGAAGACCACACCGTCCATGTTGAAGGTGCGCGCGGCCTTGCTGGTGGGCGGCGAGGGGACGAAGAGGTTGGTGGGGGTCCACGAGGTGGTGGTGCCCGGCCAGTAGATGTCGTAGCCGAGGTAGTTGCCGGTGCTGCCGAGCTGCATGGCGCGCGTGGCGGCGGGCGAGAGGCCGGCGGCGGCGGCGGAGTTGGCGCCGAGGCTCAGGCCGATGCTGGGCGAAGAGCCCTTGGTGCACGCGAGCGTCAGCGTTCCGCTCGCCGTCGCGTTGGCGGTCGCGTTGGCCGCCACCGGGTCGTAGCTGAAGGTGATGCCGGTGGTGGAGATGGTGCAGTTGGCGATCACGTTACCGGTCACGACGAAGTTCGAGGTGGCGGTAGCGGCGTGCGCCTGCACTGCAAGAAAACAGGCTGCGGCCAGGACCAGACCGAGTACGATGCGGCGGAACATTTGAACCCCCTCGACCTTCGAGTTGCCAGGCACTCTAATTGGGCAGGCGGGCAGGCGTCAATGTTTCGACACTAGAATTCTTCAATGAAAACGTATACATGTGTGGATATCTGGAGACCTGTGTAATCCGATGTGGCATATGCCCGGCAATTGGCGCGAGCCGCGGCGCTCGGGCTATAATTTTCCAGTGACGACGCGACCGATGCGAACCCCGCTTGCAGCCGCCGTTTTTCTCCTTGCCGCGCTTCCAGCGGCGGCGGCAACCTGCACCGGCATCTCCGCTGTGGGGCTCGGGTTCGGAAGCTATGACGTCTTCTCGGCGCTCCCCGACGACACCGCCGGCAGCCTCACCTATTCATGCACCGCCGCACCCGCGGTGAGCTTCTCGGCGAGCCTCGACGGCGCGCTGGGTCCGCGCGAGATGCTGCACGTGTTCGGCCCCGACGTGCTCCGCTACGACGTGTATTCCGACGCGGCCAGGACCGTGGCCTGGACCACGGATCCGGTGCTGCTCAAGCCGGGAAACCGGACGATCCCCTTCTATGGGCGCATCTTCGCCGGCCAGGACGTGGCGACCGGCTTCTACGCCGACGCCGTCACCATCACGCTGAACTTCTGAATCGGCGTGTAGGGCAATGGGTTCTTTGCAGAGGCTCCCTTTCCGGGCCATACAGGGAGAGGCGATGCGAAGGCTCCTTCCGCTGGCGATGGCGATCTGCGCGGCGCTCCCGGCGCGCGCGGCGCCGAGCTGCCACGGCATCAGCGTGACGCCGCTCTCGTTCGGCGCCTACAACGTCTACAGCGCGGCGCCGCTCGATTCCGCGGGGACCATCAACTACAACTGCCCGCCGCCCGCGGTGCCCTCGGTCACCATCGACCTGGGGCTCGCCTTCGGCAACGGCCGCCGCCGCATGGCGCTCGGCTCCGAGTTCCTCGAATACGAGGTCTACGTGGACGCGGCGCGGACCACCGTCTGGCCCTCGAGCAACGCCATCCCGGTGCCCCAGGGGAACAACTCGTCGGTGCCCTTCTACGGCCGGGTCTTTCCGCTGCAGGACGTGTCGGTCGGAACCTATACCGACACGCTGGTCGTCACCTTCAACTTCTAGCTCCGCCTGCGCGCAGGAAGGCGCCGATCTCCGGGAGGAGCCGCTCCCGCAGCGCCACGTCCGCGCGCAGCCGCTCCAGCGTCTGTGCCACCGCCTGGCGCGCCGCGCTCAGCTCGTGGGCGGCGAGGAAGCTCTCCACCTCCTCGAGGTGCCGGCGCTCGGGGAGGCTGCCCAGCGCCTCCACCAGGCGGCGGAGGATCATCGGGGAATCTCCCTTCCTGCGCACCTCTTCCCAGCGCGACTGGATCAGGGCCCAGGCGGCGTCGCGGGTGGCCCGGTTCGACAGCAGCGCGCCCAGGTAGCTGGCGAAGTCCTGCATCTGCACGAAGGGATCGAGCGCGAGCGCCACCGCCCGGTCGACGAGGTCGGGATGCTCCACCAGCGCGAGCGCGTGCAGGTAGCGGCGCTTGGCGGCGGGATCCAGCTCGGTCCGGGCGAGCCCGCGCAGCTCCTCGAAGCGGTTGGCATCGGCGCTGCGCGCGGCGGCAGGCACCACGATGTCGAGGAGGTTGGGATCGAGCGGCTGGCCCTTCCGGGTCACGTGCATGCGGTAGCGCGCCGCCGCCTCGTCGATTGCGGCCTGGTCGCGGGCAACGAGGGTGAGCGCGCGGAGCACCGCCGCCCGCCGGAGCCGGCGCTCGTCCTCCTCGCCCGGCCCGGGCTCCCAGCCCAGCTCCGCCGCCGCGGGCGCGAACAGCGAACGCACCCAGGCCTGGAGCGCCGGCCGGTCCGGCTCGCCCACCGCCCGGTGCTCGAGGTAGCCGAGCCGCCCCACCACCTCGTCGAGCACGGTGTGATCGCGCTCCGCGTGCAGGCCCGCGAGAAGCTGCAGGAACCCGTCGAGCTGCACGGCGGCGGCGCGCACCAGCGCCCACTGATCGGAGACCAGCGCCATCCGCTCCTCGGGCCGCAGCTCGGGAAGCGCCCGGATCAGCTTGCGCAGGAGATCCGGGTCGTACGCGGTGCGGTAGAAGCCGCGCGCCCCGACGTTGCCCAGCACCCACTCCATTGGCCCGCCGGGATCCACCACCTGCTCCCGGCCGCGCAGCAGCACCCGCTCCTCGCGGCCGCCGTAGCGCAGCACCAGCGGCACCAGCCACCCCGTGGGCTCGGGGGCCGCGCCGGGGTCGGAGAAGAAGCGCTTCTGGGAGACGTGGAGCTTGCCGTCGCGCTGCGAGATCGTCACCAGCGGGTAGCCGGTCTGGCGGATCCAGCCGTTGGCCAGCTCGAGGATGGGCTCGCCGCCCGAGTCGCCGGCGGCGCCCGCCTCGCCGAGCGCGCGCCAGAGATCGTCCGCGGTGGCGTTGGCCTCGCGATGCCTGCGCATGTAGAGGCGGATGCCGGCGCGGAATCTCTCGGGGCCGAGGTAGCCCTCGATCATGCGCAGGATCGCGCCGCCCTTTTCGTAGGTGATGGCGTCGAACGCCTCGCCCGCCTCCTCGGCGTTGCGGATCTCGGCCCGGATGGGATGGCTGGACTTGAGCGCGTCGAGGTGCAGGGCGGCGCCCTTGCCGCCTTCGAAGTCCATCCACACCCGCCACTCGGGCCGCCACTGATCCACGATCTTGTACGCCATCCAGGTGGCGAAGGCCTCGTTGAGCCAGAGGTCGTCCCACCAGGTCATGGTGACCAGGTTGCCGAACCACTGGTGCGAGAGCTCGTGGGTGATCACCTCCGCCACCCGCTTCTGCACGTTGAGCGGCGCGGCGGCCGGATCGAGCAGCAGCGCCACCTCGCGGTAGGTGATGCAGCCGGCGTTCTCCATCGCGCCCGCCTCGAAGTCGGGAACGCCGACCTGGTCGACCTTGCCGTACGCGTAGGGCTGGCCGAAGTAGTCCTCGAGCAGGGGGAGCACGGCGCAGGCGACCTGTTGCCCGAAGGCGGTCAGCGCCTGCTTCTGCGGCACCGCCCAGGTGCGCACCGCGTAGGCGCGGATCTTCTGCTCCGGACTCGAGGCGAGCTCGCCGATGCAGAGCGCCACCAGGTAGCTGGAGAGGGGCGGCGTCTCGGCGAAGCGCACCGTGCGCCCCGCGGGCGCCTTGTCGTCCTGGACCACCGGCGCGTTGGAGAGCGCGACCACGCCGTCGGGCAGGCCGGCGAGCTCCAGGCTCCAGCGCGCCTTGAAGGCCGGCTCGTCGAAGCAGGGGAACACCCGCCGCGCGTCCGCGGCCTCGAACTGCGTGACCGCCAGCGGTCCGGCGCGGTAGAGCCCGCGCAGCCCGCCGCTGAACGCCCCCTTCCAGGCCAGGTCCAGCACCACCTTGCCGGCGGGCAACTCGCCGTCGAAGCGCAGCGTCACCGTCTCGCTCTCCGGGTCGGCGCTGGCCGTGGCGGAAGGCCCGGGCAGCGCCCGCGCCGCCGAGATCTGCAGACCCACCGCGTGCAACTGCAGGTCGCGCCGGGGCGCCGAGAGCTGCAGCGTCAGCTCCATGCGCCCTTCGAAGGTCCCCGCGGAGAGGTCGGGCACGAGGCGGACGCCGTAGCGGAGGGGTCTCACGTCGGGGGAGAGGCGGAAGTTCTTTCCAAGTCCCATCCGGCCCTCATAACAAGAAGCCCGCCCGCCATGTATCCTTGTGTTCCATGATCGTCATCCAGCACGAACCCGGCGAGGGGGCCGGGACGCTCCTGCCCCTGCTGCCCGGCCACCGGCTCGTGCGCACGTTCGCGGGAGACGAGGTTCCGGACCGCGCGGAGGCGCTGGTGGTCCTCGGAGGCGGAATGGGGGTTCGCGACCAGGACCGCCTCGCGCACCTGCGCGACGAGCTCCGCCTCTTGCGCCGCTGCGTGGACGAGGGCCGGCCCGTGCTCGGCATCTGCCTCGGCAGCCAGCTCCTCGCCGAGGCGCTCGGTGGCACCGTGCGGAAGGCGGCGCGCAAGGAGATCGGCTTCTACCGCGTCCGGCTGGCCGCCCCGGCGCGCGACGACGCGCTCTTCGCCGGCGCGCCGGAGAGCTTCGTCGCCTTCCACTGGCACGGCGACGAGATCGTGCCCCCTGCGGGCGCGGTGCCACTCGCTTCCAGCACCCAGACCCCGGTGCAGGCGTTCCGCTTCGGTGCGCGGGCCTGGGGGGTGCAGTTCCACCTGGAGACGGACGCAGAGGTGCTCGCCGCGATGATGAGCGGCGAGGACGAGCTGCGGGAGGCGGGAGTGGACGCGAGCCTGCTGCGGCTCTCGGCGGACCGCGAGCTGCCCCGCCTGGCGTCGGTGGCGGCGGGCGTGTTCGCGCGGTTCGCAGCGCTTCTCTGAGGAGAACGATGGCCGACTTCGAGGCGCAGATCCTGGAAGGCCTCACCGACCCGGTGGTGGCGGCCGACAGCCAGGACCGCATCGTCTTCGCCAACGCCGCGGCCTACCGGCTCTTCGCCTGGCCCGCGGGCGAGCTGCACGGGCAGCCCCTCGACGCGCTTCTGCCGCTGCGCGCGCGCGGGCAGGATCCGGGCTTCTTCCGCAAGTCGCAGGCGCAGGGAAAAGGCCCGCTGCGCGCGGAGGTGATGCGCAAGGACGGGGCGGAGCTGGACGTGGAGCTCAGCCTGGGCACCCGCGGGGAGCTCCTGGTCGTGAGCCTGCGCCGCGCGCACGACGATGCGCGCGTGCCGCCCGACGAGCGGTACCGGCTCGTCTTCGAGAACGCGCCGGTCGGCGTGCTCCATTACGACGCGCGCGGCGTGACCACCGACTGCAACGGCGCCATGGTCCAGCTCCTCGGCTCCTCCAAGGACCTGGTGATCGGCATCAACATGACCACGCTGCAGGGCGACCCCACCCGCGAGCGCATCGCCACCCTGATCCGCGGCACGCTCGCGGGAAGGGCGGCGCGCTACGAGGGGCCCTACAAGTCGCTGACCTCGCAGAAGATCGCCGAGTGCGTCGCGCTCTTCGCCCCCATCCTCGGCCCGGGCGGCGCGGTGCTGGGCGGCATCGGCATCGTCGAGGACGTCACCGAGCGCAAGCGGATCGAGGCCCGGCTCTCGCGCGCCGACCGGATGGCCTCCATCGGCACGCTGGCGGCGGGGGTGGCGCACGAGATCAACAACCCGCTCGTCTACGTGACCCTGGGACTGGAGCTGATCGATCGCGAGCTTTCGCGCCTGCGCCTGCGCCCGGCGGTGCCCGCGGCCGACGAATGGGAGCGGATGCGCAACTGGGTGCGGGAGGCGCTCGAGGGCGCCGAGCGCGTCCGCGCCATCGTCCGCGACCTGCGCACCTTCTCGCGGCCCGGCGAGCAGCAGGCGGTGCCGGTGGACGTGGAGAAGGTGCTGGACTCGTCCATCAACATGGCCCAGGGGCACATCCGCTCGCGCGCCCGGGTCGTGCGCGACTACCAGAAGGTCCCCGCGGTGCTCGCGGACGAGAGCCGGCTCGGGCAGGTCTTCCTCAACCTGCTCGTCAACGCAGCGCAGGCCATCCCCGAAGGCGCGGCGGATCGGAACGCGATCACCGTGCGCACCCGCGCCGGCCTCTCCGGCGAGGTGATCGCGGAGGTGCAGGACACCGGCATCGGCATCGATCGCTGGAAGTTCGAGCGCATCTTCGAGCCGTTCTGGACCGACAAGCCGGTGGGCGTGGGCACCGGGCTCGGCCTCTCCATCGTGCACGGCATCGTCTCCTCCCTGGGCGGCGAGATCACGGTGCACAGCACTCCCGGCAATGGCAGCACCTTCCGCGTCATCCTTCCGGGGGCGCCGCCCGGCGTGCTGCCCGCCCCGCCGGTGGTGGTGCCCGCAGCGCGCACCTTCGGGCGCAGGCTGCGGCTGCTCCTCATCGACGACGAGCCCTATCTCGGGGTGACGCTGAAGGCCGGCCTGCGCGAGGAGGCCGACGTGGTGGCCGCCCGCGAGGGCCGCGAGGCCATCCGCATCCTCCACGAGGACCAGGAGTTCGACCTCATCCTTTGCGACCTGATGATGCCCGGCCTCACCGGCATGGACGTGTTCGACCAGGTCAGCCGCGAGCTGCCCGCCCTCTGCAGGAGATTCGTCTTCATGACCGGCGGCGCCGTCACCGAGCGGGCGCGGAAGTTCCTCGACGGCATGCCCGACCAGCGGCTCGACAAGCCGTTCCGGCTGGAGCAGGTGGAGGCCCTGCTGCGGCGGATCCCGCGCTGACCTGACCGCTCAGGGCTTGCGCAGGGGCGCGTCGCCGAAGGCCTGGTCCATGAGGAGCTGCTGCTCGTACTTGTGGCTCTTCTCGCTACCGGTGGCGGGGCTCGCGCTCTCCGGGCGGCTGACGCAGGCCAACGGTCCCAGCGCCGAGGGCCAGCGCGCGTTGAGGTGGTACCAGGCGCCCATGTTGAACGGCTCCTCCTGCACCCAGACCCGCTCCGCGTCCGGGTAGGGCGCGAGCGCTTGCACCAGCAGCTCGTCCGGCAGCGGATAGAGCTGCTCGATGCGCAGGATGGCCACGTCGGGCCGCTTCTTCGCTTCCCGCGCCGCGGCCAGGTCGTAATAGACCTTGCCGGTGCAGAGCAGGACGCGCGTCGCCTCCTTGCCGACGGCGGGGTCCCAGATGATGCGGCGGAAGGCGCCCCGGGAGAGGTCTTCGAGGGTAGAGACGGCGTGCTTGTGCCGGAGCAGGCTCTTCGGCGTCATCACGATGAGCGGCTTGCGCAAAGGCCGCACCACCTGCCGCCGCAGCAGGTGGAAGACCTGCGCAGGGGTGGTGGGGTAGCAGACCTGCATGTTGTCCTCGGCGCAGAGCTGCAGGAAGCGCTCCAGCCGCGCCGAGCTGTGCTCCGGCCCCTGCCCTTCGAAGCCGTGCGGCAGGAGGAGCGTGATGCCGGAGAGGCGGTTCCACTTGTCTTCCGCCGAGGAGATGAACTGGTCGATGACCACCTGCGCGCCGTTGGCGAAATCGCCGAACTGCGCCTCCCAGACGCAGAGCGCCTCGGGCATGTCCAGCGACCAGCCGTAGTCGAATCCCATCACTCCCTGCTCGGAGAGAGGCGAGTCGAAGATGTCGAAGATCCCCTGGCCCTGGCGCAGGTGCGCGAGCGGCGTGTAGCGCTTGCCGTCGTGCGCGTCGGCCAGCACCGCGTGCCGGTGCGAGAAGGTGCCGCGGCGCGCGTCCTGGCCGGAGAAGCGGATGGGAGTCCCTTCGTCGAGCAGGGTGGCGAAGGCGAGGTGCTCGCCCACGCCCCAGTCGAACCCCTGCGTCGCGGGCGCCTCGGCCAGCTTGCGCCGCCCCTCGAGGAGCTTGGCCACCTTGTCGTTGGGGACGAAACCCTGCGGCACCTGCGAGAGCTTGACGAGCAGCTCGCGCAGGTGCGCCTCGGGCACCGCCGTGGGCACCTCCGGGGTGTCCTTGTCCGGCCCGCCGCGGTACTTCGACCAGAGGCCCGCCATCGCCGAGAACGAGCGCCTGGCGCCCTCCTTGCGGGTGCGCTCCAGCTCGGTCTCCAGCCGTTCCATCCGCTCGCGCATCAACTGGTCGGCCTCGCCGTCGGTGGCCACGCCCTCGTCGGCCAGCCTTCGCGCGTATACCTCGCGCGGCGGCTTCTTCCGCCGGATGGCCTCGTACATGAGCGGCTGGGTGAAAGCCGGCTCGTCGCCCTCGTTGTGGCCGTACTTGCGGTAGCAGTACAGGTCGATGAGCACGTCCTGCCGGAACCGCTGCCGGTAGTCGATGGCGAGCTGCACCGCCCAGATCACCGCCTCGGGGTCCTCGCCGTTGACGTGGAACACCGGGGCGCGCAGGGCGCGGGCGATGTCGGTCGCGTACGGGGTGGAGCGCGCGTCCTCCGGGTTGGTGGTGAAGCCCACCTGGTTGTTGATGATGACGTGGACGGTGCCGCCGGTGGCGTAGCCTTCCAGGTTGGCGAGGTTGAGCACCTCCGCCACCACCCCCTGGCCGGCGAACGCGGCGTCGCCGTGGATGAGCACCGGCAACACCTTGCGCCGCTCCGGGTCGCGGTTGGCGGGCGCGCCTTCCCAGTTCAGGTTGCGGTCCTGCTTGGCGCGCACGCGCCCCTCCACCACCGGATCGACGATCTCGAGATGGCTGGGGTTGAAGGCGAGCGAGAGGTGCAGGTTGCGCCCGTCGGCCATGCGCCGGTCACTGGAGTACCCCATGTGGTACTTCACGTCGCCCCGGCCCATCATCGTCTCCACTTCGGTGTCCTCGAACTCGGCGAACAGCTCGTTGAGTCCCTTGCCGAGCACGTTGACGAGCACGTTGAGGCGACCGCGGTGGGCCATGCCCAGCACCACCTCCTCGCCGCCCTGCGCGCCGAACTCGTCGATCAGCCAGTCGAGGAGCGGAATCAGGCTTTCGCCGCCTTCGAGCGAGAAGCGCTTCTTGCCGATGTACTTGCGGTGGAGGAAGGTCTCCAGCGTCTCGGCGTCGGTGAGGCGCGCGAGGATGCGCAGCTTCTGGTCCCGCGAGAGCGTGGGCGTGTTGCAGGTGGACTCCATCCGCTCCTGCAGCCAGCTCTTGATGGCGGGATCCTCGCCGTGCATGTACTCGACGCCGAGGGTGCGGGTGTAGGTGCGCTGGAGCCGCTGGACGATCTCCCGCAGGGTCAGCTCGGTGGCGCCGGAGCTCTTGAAATCACCGGTGGCGAAGGTCTGGTCGAGGTCGGTCTCGGAGAGCCCGAAGTTCGCGAGAGTCAGCTCGGCCGGGGGCGGCCGGAGCAGCCCGAGCGGGTCGAGGTTGGCGAAGAGGTGGCCGCGGATGCGGTAGGCGTTGATCAGCTCGGCGACGCCTTCCTGCAGCACCTCGGCGCGGAGCCGCTGCTGCTCGGGCACGTCGAGATCGAGCAGCGCTCCGGCGAAGTGCCCCTCGGCCGGCGCCGCCGGCGCGCGCAGGCCGTGGCCGTTGCCGTCCGCCTGGGCGGGCGTGACCGGAGGCTGCGACCAGGCGCTCGCCTGGAACGGCGGCGGCGCGGAGAGGCCGTGGAGCTGCGCGAAGTACTGCTGCCACTCCGGGGACACCGCGGCGGGGTTGTTCCGCCAGCGCTCGTACTGATCCTCGACGAAGACCTGGTTGACGCCGAAATCGCGATCGAAGTCCATGGGGGCGCGGAAGATAACGAAAGCGCGCCGCGGAAGCTACGGCTGGCTGCCGGCGAGCAGCGTGCGCAGGAGCAGGTCGTCCGCCGAGACGAGGCGCCCCTTGTTCGCCTCCCAGAGCGCGTGCGCCGAGGCGGGGTCGCCGGAGGCGATGGCGCCGAGCATTCCCGCCGCGACCAGGTAGCGCGCCGAGGCCGGACGCAGCGCCGACTCGTCTTCCAGCAAAAGGCGCGCGGCGGCGTAGGTGGCCTTGCCGTCCCGCTCGCCGCAGGCGTGAAGGAAGCCCAGCCACGCGCGGTCTCGCGGCGAGAACTGCGCCGCGCAGCGGGTGGTTTCGATCTGCCGCCAGACCGCGTCCAGCTCGCCGGGGGACAGCTCCGGGATCATCACCTGCGCGAGCTCGAGCAGCGGCTGCAGGGGCAGGGGGCCCGCGCAGCCGCGCACCCACCCGATGACCGCGCGCTCCTCGTCGGTGGCGCCTTCCGGAGGCACGGCGCCGCGCAGGAAGACGTCGCGCCAGCGCATGGCGGCGGCGGCGCGGGAGCCGCCGGCGAAGTAGGGAGTGTCGCTGACCGAGGTGCGGGTGCCCGGCCGCGGCGTTCGCGACATCATCTCCAGCATGGGCAGCGGCGTGCGCGCGAACTGGAGCAGGCCCACCGCGGCGGCCCCGAGAAAGCGCGCCCGCACCGCTCCCTGGTCCAGCACCGGGTGGTAGTCGGAGTTCATCGGGACCTGGAAGCTGCGCAAGAGCCCCCGCCACGACGCGCGGGTGCCCACGTGCCGCACCTCGATGTCCTGCATGTTGTAGATGCCGGCGCGGTTGAGGTGCTCGACCAGCGCCGGCGCCGAGAGCACCCCCGCATCGGGAAGCGGCGCGAGCGCGCCGCCGTTCCTGGCCACCACGATCATGTCGGTGTTGTTGGAGGCGTAGACGGCATAGTCGCTGAAGTTCGCGTCCAGCGCCTTGAGCACCGAGACCACCAGGGCGGGCTCGATCTCGTAGAGCTGGATCCACTGGGTGAAGACGCCTCCGGGCGCGAGGTGCCGGCGCACCACCTGGTAGAACTCGTCGGAGAAGAGGCCCGCCACCCCGCTCACCCACGGGTTCGAGGGCTCCGAGATCACCAGGTCGTAGGCTTCCGGCTCGGTGGCGAAGAAGGTCTTGGCGTCGTCGTAGACGATGCGGCTGCGCGCATCCGAGAAGGCGCGCTCGTTGAAGGGACGGAAGAGGCGGGCGCCGCGCACCATCGCCGGCTCGATCTCCACCGTGTCCACCCGCGCCAGCGCGGGGTTCGCGAGCAGCGTGTGGGTGGTGAGGCCCGCGCCGAAGCCGATCACCGCCACGTTTCGCGCCTGCGGCGACAGGCCCATCGGCAGCGCCGCGAGGAGGATCATGGTGGCCTCGTCGACGGAGAAGAGGTTCTCGCGGGTGACCGTCATGGTGGCGTCGGTCTTGCCGTTGGTCTTGATGATGAGCTGGCCCTTGGGGTCGCCGGTCACGTCCACCGACGCCGTCTTGCCGTCGGCGTGGAAGACGAGCTGCTCGCCGGCGTCCATCAGCTGGCCGCGGCGGTAGACGCCCGACGCCATCTTGTAGGCGTCGAGTTGAACGAAGAAGGCGCACGCGGCCACCGCCGCCGCCGAGGCCAGCGCGGGCAGCAGCCGCGGCCAGAGCGCGACGCCGAGGAGCAGGTCGAGCGCGGCGCCGGCGATCAAGAGGCCCTTGAGGCCGAGCAGCGGCAGGCCCAGGTGCACCGCGGCGAAGACGGCAGCGATCGCCCCCACGGTATTGGCGGCGTAGACGGCGCCGATGCTCGACTCGCCGCATCCGCGCCGCAGGAGGTGGAAGGTGATGAGCGGGAGGGTGGTGCCGGCGCAGAAGGTGGCCGGCAGCATGATCGCCACCGCCAGCGCGCCGCTGCCGAGGTTGAAGAGCGCATATCCGCGATCGGTGCGCGGCAGGTTTCGCATCAGCCAGGCCATGGCGTCGAAGGTGTGGCCGTATGCCGGCAGCGTGGCGAGGGCGAAGAGGCCCATGGCGATCTGCAGCCAGGCGAGCGTGCGCACCAGCTCGGCCAGCCGATCGATGCGGCGCTGGATGAAGAGGCCGCCGAGCGCGAGCCCGAGGATGAAGGCGCCCAGCATCAGCTCGAAGGCGTGGGTGGAGGCGCCGAGCACCAGCGTGAGCATGCGCGTCCAGGCCACCTCGTAGACGAAGGACGAGGCTCCGGTGATCAGCGAGGCGCCGAGGAAGAGCCAGAAGACGCGGTCGCGCCGGGCAGGCCGGACCGGCGCGGCCTCTGCCGGCAAGGGCTCGCTCCCGCGCGCCAGCGCCCACACCGCTGCCGCGACGCAGAGGTTGATCGCCCCCGCGGTGCGGACGGTCCCGGGAAGGCCCACCGCGCCCACCAGCCAGAAGCCGCTGGCGAGAACGCCCACCGCGGCGCCCAGGCTGTTGGTGAAGTAGAGCAGCGCGACCGAGCGGCCCGGCCGGTCGGGAAACCGGCGCAAGAGGCCGGCGGTCATGAGCGGAAACGTCATGCCCAGGAGCACGCACTGGGGAAGGATGAGCCCCGCCGCGAGCGACCACTTGAAGGCCGCGTATCGAAGGAAGGAGGAGTCGTACGCCCAGGTAGTTCCGGCGACGAAGACCTCGTGGAACACCAGCGCCAGGGCGCCGATGGCCGCCTCGGTCAGGGCGTAGGCGCGAAGCAGGTTGCGCGAGCGCGGCCCGTGGCGCGCCGCGAGCCACGAGCCCGCCGCCATGCCGCCCATGAAGATGGCGAGGACCAGCGTCTGGGCGTAGGCGGCGTGGCCGAGGAAGAGCTGGAGGTAGTGCGTCCAGATCGACTCGTAGATCAGCCCGGCGAAGCCCGAGGCGGCGAAGAGCGCGATCAGCGCAGGCCGGCGGATGTTCTGCATGGAGCGCGCACGCTAGCAGAGGCGCGCGGCCGTGCCGAAGACGGAAATGCGCTGTACAGTCGGGGCCGGGAGCCGTGGCGGAACTGGCAGACGCAGCAGACTTAAAATCTGCGGCCGCGGAAGCGGCGTCCGGGTTCGATTCCCGGCGGCTCCATCCCGGGTCCCTGGAACGCATCTCGTAACGTCCAGGTCCAACCCTACAGACGTAGTCCCTGAGCCGCCTTCGGCGGCCGGGACTAGAGCGCATCTCATAACCTCTCCCGTCGCCGCGGACGCGGTTGCGCGATGCGCAACCGCTCGGCGGATCTGCGGCGCCGGGCGGCGTCGCTCCTCGTCAACGTACAGCTCGGTACGTTTCCTCGTCGCTTCTTGCGCGGCTTGCATCTCCGCCGCCTGGCTCGGTCCGAGGTTATGAGATGCGCTCTAGTCGTACACCGGGCGGTACATGCTGCCCTTCACGTGCGCGAGGAGGTCGTGAGGGCGCGGCTTGCCGGCGAGCTCATGGGCGTAGGCCACCTCCGCAACCGCGGCGGCGATGTGCGCCGAGACCTCCTGGATGCGCGAGAGCGACGGGTAGATGCGGCCCGCGGCGAGGTCCTCGTCGGTGACCAGCGAGGCGAGCCGCCGGGCCGCGGCGTAGAACATCTCGTCGGTCATGCGCCGCGCTCCCGAGACCAGGGCGCCGAGGCCCACGCCGGGGAAGATGTACGAGTTGTTCGCCTGGCCCGGCACGAACACGCGCCCGCCATGGGTCACCGGCGGGAAGGGGCTGCCGCTCGCGAAGATCGCGCGGCCCTCCGTCCAGGCGTACGCGTCCTCCGCGGTGCACTCCGACTGCGAGGTGGGATTGGAGAGCGAGAAGACCACCGGCCGCTCGCGCTGGGCAGCGAGGGTCGAGAGCACCTCCCGCGTGAACGTCCCGCCCTGGCCCGCCGCGCCGATCAGCACGCCGGGCCGCAGATCGCGGATCGCCTCCATGAAGGTCAACTGCTCGTGCGCGTGCGCGTAGGGCAGCTTGTGGGCGGCGAGGCCGTGGCGCGAGGCGACCACGAGGCCCCTGGAGTCCACCAGCCAGCAGCGCCGGCGCGCCTCCGCCTCGCTCATGCCCTCCGCCGCCATCGCGCTGGAGATCAGGTCGCAGATCCCGGTGGCCGCTTCTCCTGCGCCGAGGCAGAGGATGACCTGGTCGCGCAGCTTCTCGCCCGTGATCCGCAGCGCGGAATAGATGCCGGCCAGCACCACCGAGGCGGTGCCCTGGATGTCGTCGTTGAAGCAGCAGACGCGATCGCGGAAGCGGTGCAGGAGCCGGAAGGCGTTGACGTTGGCGAAGTCCTCGAACTGGATCAGCACGCCGGGGAAGACCTCGTTCGCCGCGGCCACGAACTCGTCCACCAGCGCGTCGAACTCCGCCCCGCGCGGCCGCTTCTGCCGCAGCCCGAGGTAGAGCGGGTCGCGGAGGAGCTCCTCGTTGTCGGTGCCCACGTCGAGCATCACCGGCAGCGTGCGCGAGGGCGCGACGCCCGCGCAGGCCGTGTAGAGCGAGAGCTTCCCCACCGGAATGCCCATGCCGTTGGCGCCGAGATCGCCGAGCCCGAGGATGCGCTCGCCGTCGGTCACCACCATCACGCCCACCTCGCGGACGGGCCAGTTGCGGAGCACCTGCGCCATCCGCCCCTTGTCCTCGGCGGTGACGAAGAGCCCGCGCGGGCGCTGGAAGATCTGCCCGTACTGCTGGCAGGCGCGGCCGACCGTCGGGGTGTAGACGAGCGGCATCAGCTCCTCGGGCGAGTCCATCAGGAGCCGGAAGAAGAGGGTCTCGTTGCGGTCGTGGAGGCCGGCGAGGAAGACGTACTTCTGCAGATCGTCGGGCTGGCGGGCGAGGTTGTGGCGCACCCGCACCAGCTGCTCCTCGATGGTGTTGACGCGGGGGGGAAGCAGGCCGCGCAGCCCGTAGCGCTCGCGCTCGGCGTCGGTGAAGGCCGTGCCGCGGTTGAGGACCGGATCGTGGAGCAGGGTGAAGCCTCTCGGTTGCGTCAGGGTCGCCATGTGGGCGGGTCAAGCAAGCGGCGTTCCTCCCACCCCACGGGAACCGGCCCGCCCGAGCGGGCGCAGGATTTGCGCGTCGGTGCAAGGCCGCGCAGCTTCCGCGCCATTTCCGACTCGAGTGGCCGGTGATCCGGCGAGGCACATGGTTTGCTCAAGGCTCGGGCATGCCCCGCAGTCGCTGCGCGCTCCCCCGAGCGTCGATGTCCCTCTTGAGGTTGCCATGAAGAACCTGATCCACTCGCTCGCCTCGCTGAAGCTCGCGGTCGGGCTGCTCATCGCCCTGCTCGTCGGTCTCGCCTGCGGCACCATCCTCGAGTCGCGCTCCGGCGCCGAGGAGGCCGGGCGCATGGTCTACTACTCGTGGTGGTTCCTCCTGCTGCAGGGCGTGTTCGCGGCCAACGTCATCGCCGCCATCGCCAAGTACTACCCCTGGGGCAGGGCGCGGGTGGGATTCCTCACCACGCACTCGGCCATGATCGTGATCCTCGCCGGCGCCGCCGCCACCTACTTCTTCAAGCAGGAGGCGTCGCTGGAGATCTGGGAGGGGCAGACCAACGCGCAGCTTCCCTTCCCGGTCAAGCTCCTCAAGTTCACGGTGGAGCGATACCCCGGCACGCAGATGCCCTCCAACTTCCGCAGCGACGTGGAGGTGGACGGCAAGCCTGCCGCGGTGTGGATGAACCACCCGCTCGAGCACGCCGGCTGGCGGCTCTTCCAGTCCAGCTATCGCCTGGAGCGGGGCCGCAGCGCCACCGTGCTCTCCGCCTCGAAGGATCCCGGCCAGTCCATCGTCTTCTTCGGATACGGGATGCTGGTGGCGGGCATGTGCACCGTCCTCTTCACCCGCATCTCCGCGGTGCGGGCGCGCGACAAGCGCATCAAGACCCCGCCGCGCGGCGTGAAGAAGGCCGCGGCCATCGCCGCGATGGCGGCCTTCGGGTTCGTGCTCCCTGCGCGCGCGGCGGACCTGGGCGAGCTCAAGCGGCAGCCGGTGCTGCACGACGGGCGCGTCATGCCGCTCGACACGCTCGCGCGCGAGGCGGTCTGGAACGTCACCGGCCTCCACTCCTGGGACGGGCACGATCCGGTCGAGTCGATTGACTTTTGGGGCAAGGAGCCGGAGGTCGCCGCGGACACGCCGCTGGTGAAAATCTCCTCCGACCTGGCAGCGGTGGCGCACCTGCCGCCCGGCACCACCCACGCCTCCTTCGCCCAGCTGGTCAACGACAAGGCGGTGATGGCGCTCCTCGACCAGGCGCGCGAGCAGGAGGGACCCAAGCAGGGCGTGCTCGCCTCCGCCTCCAAGCTCGAGCAGCGGCTGGTGTGGATGCAGGGTTTCTTGAACCGTCAGAGCATCGTCAAGGCAGACGCGCCGCGGGCCGCCATGGACCGCGAGATCCTCTACAACGCCGTGCGGCCCACGCGCATCGCCTGGATCGTGCTCTCGCTCGCGCTCCTGCTCTCGGTGCTCGGCCGCCCGAAGCTCTCCTTCGCGGGGCTGCTGATCGGCTTTGCCGCCATGACCTGGGGCATCGTCATGCGCTGGATCATCGCCGGGCGCATCCCGGCGGCGAACATGTACGAGTCATTGCTCTTCCTCGCCTGGGGCGTGGGCCTCTTCGCGGTGGTGGCGATGCCGGTCCTGCGCAACCGGCTCGTGGTCCTCAACGCCACGGTGATGTCGGCGTTGACCATGGCGCTCACCGATCTGTTGCCCATCGACGGCTTCATCCACCCGGTGCCGCCGGTGCTCTCGGGAACGCCGTGGCTCGCCATCCACGTGCCCATCATCATGGTGAGCTACTCGGTGCTGGCGCTCGGCGTGGTGATCGCGCACATGCACGTGGGCCTCACCATCTTCCGGCCGCAGAAGCGCGCGCTGATCGAGAAGACCAGCGACCTGCTCTACTGGTACATCCACGTCGGCGGCATCCTGCTCATCACCGGCATCCTCACCGGCTCCATCTGGGCGGCCTCCTCGTGGGGCCGCTACTGGGGATGGGATCCCAAGGAAGTCTGGTCGCTGGTGGCCTTCCTCGCCTACATGGCCATCCTCCACGCGCGCTGGGACAAGCAGTTGGGCAGCTTCGGCGTGGCGGCGATGAGCATTGTGGCCTTCCAGACCATCCTGATGACGTACCTGGGCGTGAACTTCGTGCTCACCACCGGCCTGCACAGCTACGGCATGGGCGATTCGCCGGTGGTCACCTGGATGGCCATCGTCGCGCTGGCCGAGGCCGCCTTCCTGGTCTGGGGCATGAGCGCGAACAAGCGCCAGCTCGCCGCGACCGCCTGAAGCCCGCAGGTCCTGCGCCGGGGAGCCCCGCCACGGGGGCTCGGCTCACCGGCGCAGGGTTTGCGCAACCCGGGTGCTCCCGCTCCAGGAAGTGCGCGGAGCGCCTCCCCTCGATTCCGCCGCATCTTCCCTGCGTCAATTCGCGACGGGTACTGGCACGGACCCTGCTACAAAGCGCTGCAACCCCGGAGGCTCGAATCAAATGCCGAACATCTTCCCGCTCTTCGTCGCTCTCGCCCTCGCCGCCTGCACCAAGCCGGCGCCGCCCACGCGCATCGCGCAGGCGGCGCCCCAGTCCGGAGCGCAGGCCGCCACCGCCGCCGACGCCGTCAACATCAAGGGGAAGGTGACGGAGAAGATCGACACGCCCCAGTACACCTACCTCAAGCTGCAGACGGCCGACGGCGAGGTCTGGAGCGCGGTGCCCAAGACCGATACGCCCGTGGGCGCGGAGGTCACCGTCGTCAACGCAGCATGGATGGGCAACTTCTCCAGCAAGACCCTGAACCGCACCTGGGAGAAGATCGCCTTCGGCACGCTCGGTGACGGAAGCGCCGCCGCGCCTGCCGCCGGCGCGTCGTCCGGGCTGCCCTCGGGCCACCCGGCGGTGGGCAGCGATCCTGCCCAGGGCATGTTCGCCAAGGCCGCGGCGTCCGAAGGCGCCGCGACCAGCCCGCATGGAGCGCCGGCCGCCAAGGCCGACTCCGCGCCCATCAAGGTGGCCAAGGCGGCGGGCCCGCAGGGCCGCACCGTGGCGGAGATCTGGTCGAAGCGCACGGCGCTCAAGGACCAGAAGGTCACCGTGCGCGCCAAGGTGGTGAAGGCCACCAACGGCGTCATGGGCAAGAACTGGCTGCACGTGAAGGATGGAACCGGAGAAGGCGCCTCCTCCGATCTGGCCGTCGCCAGCGACGATACCGCAGGCGTCGGCGACACCGTGCTGGTCACGGGAGTGGTCCACCTCGACAAGGATCTGGGCGCCGGCTACCACTACGACGTCATCGTCGAGGACGCGAAGATCAAGGCCGAGTGATCGGGACGCGCTCCGCCCCGGCCTGACTGCGCGCGGCGTCGTTCGCCTGGAGGGCGTGCGACGTCCGCGCCTGGCGGCCTACGGGCGCGGGCGCGAAGGACGCTTCCGGACCTCCGCGCGCGCAGAAGTTTCGCCCGGGCGTGTGCGAGCCGCAGGGGAGCCGGGGCACGTCTCTTGCTCCATCCGCACGCATGCGCTGCGCCCCGCAGAGGTCTGCCCGCTAGTGCGGATGCTCGCCTTCATTGCCGTGCTGCTGTCGGTCGCGGCAGAGGCGGGTGCTGCCCCGCGGGCGCCGAAGCTTGCCGCCACACCACCGCCCAGGGCGGCCGGGAAAGTGGTCTTCCCCTCGTCTCCCCCGGTGGTCTCGGCGCCGCGCGCGCTCGCGGAAGCTCCCGCCGCCGGAGCCGACCTGGCCAGGTGCACGAGCTGTCATTCGCCGCTGACCGTCAACCGCAAGCCCCACGCGCCGGTGAAGGGCGGCGAATGTTCCGCCTGCCACGTCGCCAATCCGGGCACGGTGGGAAAGTGCAAGAGCCCTGTCGCCACCGCCTGGAAGTTCGTGGCCGAGCAACCCGCGCTCTGCGCCAAATGCCACGACACCAGCGGCGCCGCCCCACCGCACCCGGTGATCAAGTCCCAGGGCTGCACCGCCTGCCACGATCCGCACGCGTCGAGCAACCCGACGCTGCTCAAGACCGCGCCGGTGGACGCGCTCTGCTACAAGTGCCACGCGAAGTTCGACGACGCCGAATTCATCCACACGCCGATCAAGCAGGGCAAGTGCCTCGGCTGCCACAGCCCGCATGCAGGGGACGCGAAGCCGCTCCTGATCGACCGGCGCGAGGTGCTCTGCGCCGGGTGCCACAAGCCCGCCGACCTCGGCAAGGGACACGAGAAGCACGCGCCGGTGTTCGAGGGCCAGTGCCTCGGCTGCCACGACCCGCACCGCAGCGACTACAGGGCGCAGCTGGTGGAGAAAGGCAAGAAGCTCTGCCTCGGCTGCCACGACGCCAAGGCGAAGCAGGGCCCCGCGACCGCGTCCGTCAACTTCCGGGTCGACCTCGCGCGCAAGGTGGTGCACAAGGCGGTCTCCGGCGGCGAGTGCCAGGACTGCCACACGCAGCAGCACAGCTCGGAGAACCCCTCCCTGCTGGCGAAATCGGTGACCGACACCTGCTTCAAGTGCCACACCAGGTTCGAGGAGCTCTACAAGTTTCAGCACAGCGCCGCGAAGCTCGGCGAGTGCGCGGTCTGCCACGACCCGCACTCCAGCGACAACAAGGGGCTGCTCACCGCCAGCCGGATCAACGACGTCTGCTTCAAGTGCCACGCCGACGACGCCACCGCGCGCAAGTGGGTGCACAAGCCGATCCTCGAGAAGGGCTGCACCGCGTGCCACGATGCCCATGGCGGTGACTACCGCTACAACCTGGCCGACGCAGAGGGCTCCGCGCTCTGCCTCAAGTGCCACGCTGGCGTGGGCGAGAAGGCGAAGGTGAAGCACGTCGCGCTCGCGCGTTACGGCTGCACCGCGTGCCATTCGCCGCATGCGAGCGACAACCCGAAGGGCCTGAACAAGCCGGTGAACCAGCTCTGCGCCTCGTGCCACGCGCAGCAGGCCGACGGGGGGCACGTAAAGACGTTCAGCGGCCGCCATCCGCTGTCGGGCGTGCCGGACCCCAGCCACAAGGGCCGCGACCTGTCGTGTGTGAGCTGCCATTCGCCGCACGGGAGCGACAGCCCGAAGCTGTTCTACGCAGGAGCGACCCCGCAGGAAGCGTGCAAGTCGTGCCACTAGAGCCGCCGGCGGCTGCTCCGTGAACCGGAACGCGCGCTGGGCCGTCCTCGGCCTCCTGCTGCTCGCGGCGGCGGCGATCCGCCTGCGGCTCCTCCAGGTGCCGCTGGAGCGCGACGAGGGCGAGTACGCGTACGGCGCCTCGCTCCTCCTCGGCGGGCGTGCGCCGTTCTCGTCGATGTACAGCATGAAGCTGCCCGGCACGCAGTTCGCGTATGCCTCGTTCCTCGCCCTGTTCGGGCACTCCGGCGCGGCGATCCGCTTCGGCCTCTTGCTGGTGAACGCCGCGACCACGCTGCTGGTCTTCGCGCTCGGCCGGCGGCTGATGAGCTGCGGGGGCGCGATCGCGGCTGCCGCGGCCTTTGCGGCGCTTTCGCTCTCGCCTGCCTTCCTCGGCATCTTCGCGCACGCGACGCACTTCGTGATCCTGTTCGCGGTCGCGGGCCTGCTCGTGCTGCACATCGCGCTCGAGTCGCGGCGCCGCCGCCATTTCGCGGCCGCGGGCGCGCTCCTCGGTGCCGCGGTGCTGATGAAGCAGGCCGGGCTCGTCTTTCCGGCGCTGGCCATCTGCTGGTGGGGATGGGAATGCCGCAGCGGGCGCCGGAGGTGGGCGGCGGAGGGCGCGTCACTCTGCGCCGGGATTGCCGCGCCCTTGCTGGTGACAGCGGCCGCCGTCGCGCTCGCAGGCACGCTTCCGGCGATGTGGTTCTGGACCGTGACGTACGCCCGCGAGTACGCGACCGCGCTGCCCCTTGCGGAGGCGCTGCGCAACCTCGGCCGCGCCGTCGCGCGATTCGGTCCTGCCACCCTGCCCGTCCTGCTGCTCGCCGGAGCCGGCCTGGTCGTTGCCCTGGCGCGCAGGTCCGCCCTGCTCCCTCTCCTCCTTCTCTGCTCGCTCGCCGGCGCCGCGGTCGGCTTCTATTTCCGCCGGCACTATTTCATCCTCGCCATTCCGGCCGCGGCGCTGCTCGCGGGGTGTGCCTTCGACGCGCTCGCGGCCAGGGCCCGCAGCGCAGCGGTCACGGTGGTCTGCGCCGCCTGCGCATGGACCCTCGTCGCGGAGCGCGACGTGCTCTTCGCGCTCCCGCCGGCGGCCGTATCGCGCGCGATCTACGGCGAGAACCCGTTTCCGGAGGCGGTCGAGATCGCCCGCTACCTGCGCGAGCACACCGGCGAGCGCGACCGCGTCGCGGTGCTGGGCTCCGAGCCCGAGATCCCCTTCTATGCGCGGCGGCTCTCCGCCACCGGGCACGTGTACATGTACTCGCTGATGGAAGCGCACCCGTTCGCAAGCGCGATGCAGGAGCAGGCCATCCGCGAGATTGAGTCGGCGCGCCCGCCGTACATCGTCTGGGTGCTCGCGCAGTCGTCATGGCTCCCCCATCCCGGCGCGCCGCGGCTCCTGCCCGAATGGGCGCGGCGGTACGTTGCGCAGGGCTACCGCGTCGTGGGAAACGCCACCGTGGTCGACCTGACGCACACCCGTTACGTCTGGGGCGCCGCGGCGGAGTCCGAGCCGATCGAGGAGACGACGGTCGCGCTGCTGCTGGAGCGGCGCTGAGATTCTCCCGGACGCGCGGCCCGGCGCGCTTGATCCGTCATTGCGCGGTGCTGAACGCCTGCACGCGGTTGTTGTTTCGGTCCGCCACGAAGACCACGCCCCTGGATGCGGAGCAGATCTGCGCCGGGTAGTAGACGAGGCCGTCGCTCCATCCGATGCTGAGCTGCCGGCCCTGGAAGGAGCCGTCGGGCCCGAGCACCACGATCCCATTGCCGTTCTGGTCCACGAGCAGGATCTGCCCGCGGTCGTTGAAGTCGATGTAGACGGGGTAGTTCAGGTACTCCTTGAGTCCCTTGGCGAACACGGCGAAAGCGCCCGAGCCCGCCGCGGCCTTGTAGACGGTGCCGCCAATGGCGTCGACGGCGTAGAGGGTTCCCGCAGCATCGATGCCGATGTCGCTGATGATCCTGCGCTCCGGCAGCCGTACCTGCCGCACGAACGCGCCCGCCCGGTCCAGCACGACGACCCGCGCCGAGGTGACGTCGAGCACGTAGATGGCGCCGGCGCGGTCCAGCTTGAACGCGACCGGCGCGTAGCCGGCCTCGACGGGCACTCCCCGCATCGACACGAAGCCGTCGAACTTGCCTTCGACGCCCACGCGCACGATGCGCCGTCCCTGCTGGTCGAGGGCGAGGACGTTTCCTGCCGCGTCGATCTGCACGCGGGTGGGAAAACCCAGCTCGTCGAACTTGATCGGCGTGCCGCCGTCGAAGGTTCCGCCCTTCCAGGCGAAGACGAGCAGGCGGCGGTTGCCGGAGTCGGCGACGACCACCTTGCCGTCCGAAGTGCAGGCGAGGCCTTCCGGCGCCTTGAGCGCCGCGCCGTCGGGACTCGAGTACGCGGATGCCGCGAAGGTGAGCACGAGCGGGGCCGCGCGGGCGCCGGCGGCGGAGATCAGGATTGCCGCTGCTGCTGAGAGAATGGGTTTCACCGCTTGTACTCCCGGTGGCACTTCGTGCACAGGTCGGTCGTGCTCGGGTACGGCAGCATGCTCTTGTACTCGGTGCCGTGAGCGCGATGGCAGCTCAGGCAATCGAGCGTGAGGTTGCGGTTGCGCGGGTCCTTCATCTTCTCGCCGATGGGGTGCGTCGCGTGCTTCTGCCAGTCGTGGCAGCGGCCGCAACCCTCCACCACGTCGGCGTCCTTCAGCATCAAGAGATTGTCGGACGAATGCGGATCGTGGCACGAGGTGCAGTTCCCGTCGCGCACCGGCGCGTGCTTCGTCGGCGACCGCGTCTGCCGCCCGATGGTGTCCGCGTGACAGGTGCCGCAGAGCACGTCCATGCGCCGGCCGCTCACCAGCTTCGGCTGCCGCGACGAATGGGGGTCGTGGCAGCGCAGGCACGCGGTCGCGTCCTGGATGGCCCAGTGCACGCGCGCCCTCTCCATCATCTGCGCCACGCGGACGCCATGGCACTCCTTGCACAATGCGATGCCCTCGCGGCGGAGGGCGGCGGGCTTCCCCGGATCGAGATGGCACTGCGTGCACATCTTCGTCGCCATCGGCTGGTGGGCGCTCAGGTTGAGCATGCCCTTGCGGCTGGACCCGTGCGGGTCGTGGCACCTCGTGCACGTCGTCTTCGCCACCGCGAATCCGGCGTGCGCCTTGCTGAAGGTGGCGTTCGCCTTGTGGCACTCGAGGCAGAGCTGCGGCTGCGGCGTCTTGAGCAGCGAGTCCGCCGTCGTCGACGCATGCGCGTCATGGCACGTGTTGCAGCCCTTCTCGACCGGCCTGTGCCTGAACTTCGCCGTCACCGAGGCGTCGGCGATGGCGCGGTGACAGCTCGAGCACACCTTGTTCCCCGTTTGCAGCAACTGGAACCGGTTGTCCCCGGCGTGCGGGTCGTGGCAGCCCGTGCAGGCGCCCTCCTTGACCGGCTTGTGCAGGCTCTTCGTCTGGGCGGGGATCAGGTCCTCGTGGCAGGTGGTGCAGATCGCCTTGGGGTCGGCGGAGAGCAGCTTCTCGTGCGCGGATGCGTGCGGATCGTGGCAGGCGATGCACTCGCCGTTGCGGGCCGGCGTGTGCACGAACTTGCGCTGCAGCTTGCCGGCGAGCTCGGCGTGGCACTGCAGGCAGAGCTTTCCGCCGGCCCCGGGCTTCAGCTTGAGCCGCCCGGAGTCCGGCGCCGCGGCCGCGGCCAGCGGCGCGCGGGCCGGCGCGGCGGGGAGGGCAGGCGCGCAAAGCAATCCAGCGACGGCGATCGCGATCATCAGCGCGCCGCCTTCCGGCGCGGGCCTGGCGCGGCGGTGTGGCACATCCCGCAGTTGCGCGCCTCGAACGGCCGGTGCACGACGGCGTGCAGCAGCCGCTCGTCCCTGCCGAAGTGCGGGTCGTGGCAGGTGGTGCACGCGCCCTTGGCGACGTCGATTCCGAGGTGCGCGGGCGCGAAGGCCGGCTCATCCCCCTTGTGGCACTGCGTGCAGACCTGCTGCGCCTCGCGCGAGAGCAGGCTGGGATTCGCGGAGGCGTGCGGAGAATGGCACTTGAGGCAGTCCTCCGCGACGGGGGCGTGGACCTTCTTGTCCGTCATTCCCTCCTTCAGGGTCTTGTGGCAGGCCAGGCACGCGTCCGAGCCCTTCACCAGCAGCAGCTTGTCGAGCGCCGACTTGTGCGGATTGTGGCAGGAGGCGCATGCGCCGCTCGCGAATGGCGCGTGCACGCTCCTGGCCCCCTGCGCCTCACGCGCCTGCTTGTCGTGGCAGGAGAAGCACAGATCCTTGACCGGCGTGACCGCCATTCCGCGATGGCTGGAGGCGTGAGCGTCGTGGCAGGTGAGGCACTTCCCTTCCGCGAACGGCTTGTGCGAGGTGCCGCCGCGCTGATCCGCGAGCAGCTCGGCGTGGCACGACCGGCAGAGCTGCGGCGCTGCGGCCTTGAGGAGCATCTTCCCGTCGGAGCCATGGGAAGAATGGCACGCGGTGCAGTCGCCCACCTGCACCGGCTTGTGCGTGTGCGAGCGCGCGAATTCCGCCTCCAGCGATCCGTGGCAGCCGAAGCAGATCAGGTCCGGGCGGCTCTTCGCCATCCCCGTGTAGCTGGAGCCGTGCGGGTCGTGGCAGCTCGTGCACCGGCCCTGCTTGAAGGGGGAGTGCACCGTCGCCGCCTTGAGGTCCTGCACCGTCCTGGCATGGCACTTGAGGCAGAGCTGGTCCTTGTCCACCTCGAGCAGTGCCTTGTGATCGGCGGCGTGCGCCTGGTGGCAGGACAGGCAGTCGGTCACCGGCGGATGCCTGTGCGCGACGTTCTCCTTCATGGCGACGTGGCACGAGAGGCAGAGCTGGGTGGCGCCCGCCTTGAGCAGCTTCTTCGCGTCGGAGGCGTGCGGGTCGTGACAGGCGAGGCAGTCCCCCTTCGCGACAGGCGCATGGACCACCTGGCCCTTGTCGGCGATCGAATCGGGCAGGTGGCACTTGAAGCAGGTGTCCGCGCCCGCGCGCGCCAGGGCGAACGGCTTGTCCGACGTCGCCGCGGCGTGACAGGAGGCGCAGTCGCGCGACGCCACCGGGTTGTGCAGCGCGGGGCGCAGCAGCTTCTTGCGATCGGACGAATGCGGATCGTGACAGGTGGTGCAGCGCCCGTTCTCCACCGGGTAGCCGGCGTGCGCCTTCCTGAATGGCGCCTCCAGAGGCTTGTGACAGCTGGAACAGAGCTGCGTCTCCTTCGCGGTGAGCAGCTGCCTCTCGGCGGTGGCGTGCGCCGAATGGCACGCCGCGCAGCCCTTCTCTTTCAGCGCCGCATGCACGTTCTTGCGCTGGAACGGCTGCGGCGCGTGGCAGCCAAAGCAGAGCGCGGTGCCCTCGGTCTTCAGCATCAGCGGCGCGTTCGAGCCGTGCGCGTCGTGGCACTGGACGCACTCGCCCGACTTGAGCGGCTTGTGGACCACCGCCTTGTCGAGCCCGACCGTTCCGGGCTTGTGGCATTCGAGGCAGAGCTTGTTGCCCGACTCGCGCAGGATCAGCTTGGGAACGATGCCGTGCCGGATGTGGCAGTCCTCGCATTTCTGCTGCTTGACGCTGGAGTGCAGGTGAGTGCGCGAGAGCACCTTTTCCCTGAAGGCAGCGTGGCAGTCGAGGCAGTCCTTGCGGGCGAACTGCTCCGCCGCCGCGCCGGAAACGGTCAGCGCGGCGAGGGCGAGGCAGAGTCGGGTGAGGGCGGACTTCATCCTCGCGGCCTCAGATGGCGATGCTGGTGATGTAGACCTTGACCGTGCGCGCCTTGCGGATCTTCGCGGCCACTTCCTCGATCGCCTTGTTCATCTTCTCCATCTGCACCCTGGCGAAGATGTCGCTGCGGACCTCCTCGAAATCCCGTGGCTTGGGCGGAGTGACCTGCTTGACGACGATGACGTGCTGCTGCTTGCCCGCCGGGTAGAGCCGGATGTCGCCCGGCCTGGCGCCGGCGACCGCCTTCGCCAGCTCCGGCGGGATGGCGGCGTCGCTCACCGTGCCGTCCAGCGCCAGCGTGTCTTCGCCTGGCGCGAGCTGGTCGGAAGCATTCGCCTTCATCCAGTTGAAGTCGGCGCCCGCCTTGAGCTTGTCGAAGGCGGCCTGCGCGGCCGCCGGGGTGCGGAACCCGATCGAGGCGAGCGTGTAGAAGGCGGCGAAGGTGAAGTCCTTCTTGTTGTCCTCGTAGTACTTGCGCGCGTCCGCCTCCGTGACCTTCACGTCCGGCGCGACGGCCTTCTCCAGATAGTAGGAGAAGAGCAGGTTGCGGCGATGCTCCTCGACGGCGGCCTTGTGCTCTTCCGTCTCCGCGAGATGCTGCCGGGCGGCCTCGGCCGGCAACAGGCGCCTCGAGATCAGCGAGTCGATCGCCTGGAACTTCTTCGCGTTGACCTTCTTCTCCTCGACGGCGCGATCGACGCCGTGGAAGAAGATCGTGCGCAGGTTCGCCGCCACCTCGGCGACGGCGATCGGCTTCGATCCTTCGATTTGCGCCAGGATCCTCTCGTCCTTCTCCAGCGCGGCGAAGCCCGGCTCCTTGGCCTCGAAGTCGAGCCGCGACGCGAGCTCCTGGTCCACCTTCACGTACTTGTCGACCAGCTCGCCGTAGTACGTCTTGACCGCCCGCTTCATCGCCCAGGTGCGCGCCTCGCCGATGGCGGCTGCGCGCGCCTGCGGGTTCTCCGGATAGCGCATGCCGACGACGTGGATCACCGCCCATCCGCCCTGCAGGCGGAGCGGCTGCGTGATGCGGCCCGTCTTGCCGAGGGCGTTGAGGCTGCTCACGACGGCGGCGGTGGCGCTCTTCTGCGAGATCCAGTCCGCCCTGGTGGTGCCCTGCCCCTTCTTCTCCGCGATCGCCCGCGCGGCGAGCTTCGCGAACGGCTTGCCACCCTTCACCGCGGCCGCGAACTCCTTCGCATCCGCCTCCCTGGGAAAGAGCACCGAGTCGACCTTCCATTCGCGGACCGAGTCCTTGTAGATGCGATCGACGTCCTTCGGATCGGGGCGGACGTTCGCGGTCGCGCGGTCCTTCAGCATCTGCACCAGGTGCGCCGACGCGAACTCGTCCATCTCCCGCTTGAAGAGCGGCTGTTCCTCAAAGCCCATGTCGTGCGCCTCGAGGCTGATCAGCCGCGCGGCGATCAGCCGGTCCAGCGCCGGCGTGAAGTCCTTCTGGGCGTGCGGCGCAGCGGCCTTCTCGTGCGACTTGTGGGTGACGGCGAGCAGGTCGGCCAGGTCGCGGAGCGTGACCACCTGGTCGTCGATGCGGGCCACCGCGAGGGCCTGGTACCTTTCCGAGAAGAGCGGCGCTCGAACGACGCCTTCGGGCCCTTCCACCACGGCATAGGGGCCGTCCTCGGGCGCGGCGGCAGCGGGCGTGCCGAGGAGAGCGAGGACGAGCGGGATCATCGAGGTCGGCATCGGGAGGGGCTCCACGGCGTTTCTTGCGGGCAGCTCTTTGCAATCGTTGCGCCGCACGCCGTGAAGGGCGCCTTCCTGTCGCCTGCGGCCGGATCCGCCGCAGGTTTTCCGCGCCCACGCAATGCTTGCGCGGATCAGCGCGGAATCTTCCGGGTCGGCGTCGGCGGCTGCTCGATCATCGCGCGCACCGTGCTCTGCGCCATCCTGCAGGCCAGATCGCCTACGGTGGACACCTTCCCGGCGTCGAAGAAGAAGACTCCGTCGTCGCCCTGGCTGTACGAGGTCGACCGCCACACCACCTCGTCGCCGCGGCGGTCGAGCAGCATGACGGTGTACTCGAGCCGGGGAACGCCGTCGGCGCTGAGCGCGTCGTCGAACGTGCGGACCACCCCGGTCAACGCCAGGTCCGCGTGGACCAGCTCCATCGTCATCCTCGCCACGTCGAGCGAAATCCCGCCCTGCAGGACGACGCGGAAGCGCAGCAGATCGTCGCGGAGGACGCCGGGCTCGGTGACGCGCACGTTCGCGAGCGACTGGAGCTGCCGGACGAACGACAGCGAGACCACGTCGCCTGCATTGCGCCTGCGGGTGAGGTTCTGGAAGGGCAGCACCGCGATGGTCAGGGGCGCGCCGAGATCGAGCGCCGCCGATCGGTAGGAGCTGCGTGGCCGGAATCGCCCGGCGGGCGGGCACACGGCCGGCGGGGCCGCCTCGTGCTGCGCCAAGGCAGCCAGGGAACGCGCCAGCCCGGCGAAACCCCTGCCCGCAAGCTCGTCGAAGTTGCGAATCACGCCCAGGTCGAACGCGCCGGGGGAGTCGTCGCCCAGCCTGGAGAAGCCGCCCGCCCAGACGATGCGCGGATCGTCCGCCGCGGTCACCAGGCGCGCCTCGACGGAGAGCCGCGGCATCGGCTCCCGCGCGACCGCCACCACCGTCGTGATCAGCACCCGGTCGACGCCGAGCTCGCGGCCGGCGAGCACGGCCGTGGCGGCGTCCAGCCCACCGGTGTAGCGGATGCGGTGGCGCGCGAGGAAGTCGTCAACGGCCGCTCCTTCGACGAAAGGCATGCCCTGCTTCTCGAGCTGCCTGCGCAAGGCGGCGCCGATGTCGCGCATCGGCGCGACCACCCCGGCGGCATTGACCAGCGGGAAGACGGCAAAGCGCGGAGCCGGCGCGGCGCCGGCCTCGAGGCTGCGCACCTCGGGCGCGGCGACAGGCGCCTGCGCGCCGGCGGTCGCGGCGCAGCCGCAGAGGGCCGCGCAGAGGACGCGCGTGAGAGCGCGCGCGCTATTTGAACAGCTTGCCCAGCAGGTCACGGACCGCGTCCTCGGTGACGTTGTTCATGGGGTCGCCGCCGCCTCCGACCAGGCGGGTCCAGAAGCCGATCCCGCCGCGCGTCGTCGACGCTTGCCACACCACCTTGCCGCTGCTGGTCTCCAGCATCTGCACGCTGACCGAGATGACCGTGCCGGTGCTGGAGCCCGAGCGCGTCTCTCCGTACTCCTTGACGGTCCCGGTGATCACCGCCTGCGCCGCGAGCGCCTTGCCCAGGTTCACCACGTCCTCGGCGGAGGGCGCGGTGGGGTTGCCGAGGTTCGCCTTGCCGATGCCGCGGGCGACCTCGCCGGACGGCAGCACGTAGACGGCGCCGCTGGCGAAGAGCAGCTCGGAGAAGACTTCGCGCGTGCGCTCTCCGCCCGCGGGGGTCGCGGAGAGGTTCTGGAAGGGCAGTACCGCCACGGTGCGGACCGCGGCGAAGTCCATGGCCTTGTCCTTGTACTGCGATCCGTGGGAGCACCCGGCGGCGAGCGCCAGCGCCACGGCGATGTTGAAGGTGGTGTCGATTCGCATCGCAGGCTCCATTCTCAAATGGTGATTCTCAGATCGATGTTGAACGTGCGCTGGCGCTGCTCGCCGCCGCCGCGGTTGCCGTCGGTCATCGTGTAGGTCCCCGACAGCACCGTGTTCGGCCGGATGTTCCAGCGCGCGCTCGGGGTGAAGAAGCGGGTGATCGATCCGTCGAGGTCGAGCACCGAGTTGTACGCGACCGAGAGCTGCAGGTCGCCGCCGGTGGTCGCGTTCAGGCCCAGCTCTCCGTTGAAGAGCGTCGCGTGGGTCGGCGGCTGGACGACGTGCGACACGGTGCCGGTGACGAAGAACACGCGCACCGGGCGGAAGGTCGCCGATCCCTCGACGGTGTTCACCGCGTTCGCGGTCCGCGGCTGCGAGCCGCCGGTCGCCAGCACGTCGCGGTGGGTGAAGGCGCCGTGCAGCTGCAGTTTGGGATGAGGCTGCAGGGTCGAATCGACGGTGAGGACGCCCGATCGGGTGTCCTGTCCGCTGGCGGTGCTGCCGACGTTGTACCCGGCCAGGAAGCCGAGGTTCACGCCGCGATACGGGACGGCGGTGGTGGTGACGAAGATGGAGTTCGCGACCGTCTTGCCGGCCGCGGTCAGGTTCACCTGTCCCGAATAGCTGAGCGAGTGCGAGAGCGTCGCCAGCTCGTTGACGCCCACCGACCCGGCCCAGAGATAGGAGACCTCGTGGCCGCGGAGCTGATCGCTGTCCTGCCGGGCGACGCGGGCGGTGAGCAGCGTGAAGTCGTTGAGCGACTTGTTCAGGTTCAGCCCGTTGATCACGTACCAGGTGGTCGCGCTCGCCAGCGAAGGCCGCGTCGTGTTGCGCACGTTCACCGAGGCGTCGTAGACGAGCACCTCGGGGAGGAGCTGGGCGCGCAGACCCGCATTGGCCGACGTGGTGTTGTTGAGGACGCGCAGGCGCTGCCCGGCCGAAAGATGCTCGACCAGCGCCACCTGCAGCTCGGTGACGAGGATGTCGCGGTAGACGTCGCGCGGGTCGGCCGCAGGGGTGAGCGGCGCGGCGGTGACCTTGAGGTAGCGCGCCTGCACCTTCGCCACCGAGATCTCGAAGCGGTTGGCGAACTTGCCGAAGGCCTGCTGCACCGGGCCGGCGGAGGTCCAGTGCTGGCCGTCGTCGCTCTGCCAGGCGGTGAAGGGGATCCGGTCTGCCACGTCGGTCACGTCGCGGTCGACCCAGACGTAGAAGGTGTTCACCGGCGTGATCGTGTCTCCGAACTGCACGGCCAGGTCGCGCAGGTACGGGTCGTTGGCCAGCGGCCGCGAGGTTCCCAGGTTGACCCCCGCGGAGGCGTTCTTGTCGCCGTTCACCAGCGCGGCGTTCGGCTGCAGCGTGACCAGGGTGGGCACCGCCGGAGGCGTCTCGACGGCCGAGGACCCGGCGATCGGCGACTGCAACGTCTCGAGCAGGCCGGCCGTTCCGGTGGAGGTCGCCTCGCTGTCGAGGCGGGCGAAGGTTCCCCCGACGTAGTACTCGATCACGCGCGGGACGATGAAGCCGCCGTAGCTCGCGGCCAGGTTGTGGGTGGTGCTGTCGGTCTCGCTCTTGCGGATCCGGTCGTCCGCGTTCGTGTCGAGGAACGAGTACGACAGGAGCAGGCGGTTGAGCGGCGTCCAGGTGGCCGCCACTCCCAGCTCCTTGCTGACGATGTCGGTGAACCGGCGCTCGGTGTCGTAGTTGCGCGGCCGCGCCACCCGCACCGTCACCGTCGGCAGGTCGAGCGGCCGCCATCCGAAGATCAGGTGGAAGTCGTCGGCCACCTGGCTCGCCACCTGTCGGCGGTTGTAGCCGACCGCGGTGCTGCTGGTCGGCTGGGAGAAGATCAGGTCGGCGGAGGCGTTCCACAGGTTGGTGGCGATCGTCGCCGGTCCGCCCCAGCTGATGTCGCGCTCGAAGAGCCCGGTGCCGTTGAACCGCAGCGTGGGCACGATCTCGCGGTCGAGGTTGAGGCGGTAGCGCTGGAAGACGAGGTCGAAGGTGGACTTCTGCGTGGACCCGCCCGGGTCGCTCGCCTCGGCGGTCCCGTGCGTGTAGCCGCCTTCCGCGTAGCCGGAGATCGTGTCGGCCGCGCCGGCGCCGCCGGGCAATGCGGCCGCCACCAACGCGCCCGCGGCGATGGCGAAGCCGGCTCGCATCACGGCTCAGTTCCTCTCGCCGTTGAGCGAGATGGCCCGCGCATCGTCGCCGACCTCGAAACGGGCGACGAGGCGCCGCGAGGCCAGATCCACCACCGAGACGGTGTTGTCCTCCGGCGAGAGGGCGAAGAGCGCGTTCTGCGCGTCGTCGATGGCGAAGTAGGTGGCGCCTTCCGCGGCCTCGACGCGGTCGACCGGAATCAGCGCCAGCGGGTCGTAGACGAGCAGCCGGCGCTCGCGCGCCTTGGCGACGAAGAGCAGGTCGCTCGACGAGTCGACCTTGATCCCGCTGGCCCCCAGCCCGATGTGGACCCGGTTCTGCACCGAGAAATCGGAGACCGAGTAGACGGTGAGCACCGGCGATCGCGCGGACGCGACGTACAGCCGGGTGCCGGAGCGATCGAGCTGTCCGCGCAGGGGCTGCTCGTCGGTGCCGACGGTCGCGACCAGCATCCGGTTGGCGAGGTCGACGACGCTGAAGCTGTTCGAGCCGAGATTGAACGCGTAGGCGCGTTGGCCGCGGCGATCCACCAGCACCGTCGACGGCTCCACCCCGACGGCGACGCGGCCGATCTCGGTCATCGCCGCCGTGTCGACGATGGAGACGGAGTTGCTCCCCGCATTGGCGGTGACCAGCGTGCGGCGGTCGGGCGTCAGCGCAATCTCGCGCGGCTGGTCGCCGACGTTCAGGCGAATCCGGTTCTGCTCCTCGCCGGTGCCGGTGTCGAAGATGGCGATCTGGTCCTCGTCGGAGAGAGCGACGTAGGCGCGGTTGGAGAATCCATCCACCGCGACACCCCAGGGAGCGCGCCCGGCCGGGAAGACGGTCGCGACCTCGCGGGAGGCCTTGTCGAACCCCGCTATCTCACTGCGCGCCGCGCTGCTGCAGAAACCGAGAGCGGCGGGTACGGGCCTCTGCGCGATCGTCCCGGTGAACGAGGGGACACGGGGTTTCTCGTCCTCGTCCCCGTCGGCTTCCACCGTGGGAGGCTGCGCGGTGAGGAGCAGTACCGTCGCGTGCCTGCGCGCGATCGAGAACGGCGCCTCGACGCGAACGGTTGCCGGCTCTCCCGCGCGCCCCCGGAGCACGACGACGAGCCCCTCGTACGCGCCGGGCGCGAGCCGTCCGCGGGCGAGCATGCGTTGTGTCTGCACGGGTTCGCCGGCGATGCGCCCGATCAGCAGCTCCAGCGGCCGTTCGCCTGCGCCGGCCGCAGCGGCGATCGACTGGACCTCCGATTGCGGGGCGTCTCTCGGGGGGAGCGGCTGCAGCTCGACGATCAGCTCGCCCTCGCTCTCCAGCGGTGGCCGCACGACGTGGCGCGCGGCCGACGCGCAGCCCGCGAACGCCACCGCCGCTGCCGCGAGCAGACCCGGCAGGGTCCATCCGCGCGCAGGATTTGCGGTGAGGTGAGCCTTGCGCTGCATCGTTGCGAAAATCTGCACGTCCTATGCCCACGACGTTGGTCGAGAAAAAACTCGAAGGGGGCTGCACGAGTGCAACCCCCTCCGAGCTGACTTCAGGCTGCCATCAGGAGCCGGCTAATCCTTTGCGTGGCACTTGTTGCAGTAATTGCGGGCCCAGGGGCCGAAGAAGGCCGCCGGCCGGTTGTAGTACGCGGCCTGGGTCATCGCCTTGGTCCTGCCGAAGTGGATCTTGCCCTCGGAGCCGTTCAGGCCGTCGGTGCCGTCGTACTCGGCGGCGCCGGTGGTGGCGTTCGCCACCGTCATGAACTCGTTCTCGAGGAAGAAGCGCATCGACTCGGGGAAGCCCGAGGCGTGGGCGCGGTGGCAGGTCAGGCACATCACATTGTTCGAGGTGGTGGCCTGGATGTCGGTCGCCGGGGTCCGGGTGTTGACCGCGTGCGGCGCGAGCAGCGCGGAGGTCGTCTCACCCTCCTCGAACGGCGCCAGGCTGCTGAAGCCCTGCGTCCCGGCGATGCCCGAGCTCACCCAGCTGTTGTAGTTGTCGACGATGGCCTGGGTCAGCTTCGCGCCGTTTCCGGCCGGGTGCACCTGGCCGGCGACGCCGGAGGTGTAGGTGTCGTTGTGCATCGCCGCGTGGCAGTTCTGGCACCACTCGGACATGCCCGCGCCGTAGGCGACGTGGGTCTGCGCCACCACGCCCGCGGAGCTGGCCTCGTCGCGGTTGTAGGAGCTGGGCGACACGGCGAAGGGCGAGTCGGCCCGGAACGCGTAGGTCGCGCCGTCCGTCCCCAGCGACTTGGGAGCGTAGCCGACGCCGCCGAGCAGGCGGTACACGCCCACGGCCCAGCCGTTCTTGGGCAGCGCGCCGGTCGAGCCGCTGCTGTAGATGAGTCCGCCCGACTTCACCGAGGCGGCGCCGTCCGCGAGCCGGCGGTACTTGCCGTGCGGATCGTGGCAGCTCGAGCAGGCCAGGGCGGTGGCCGGATAGCCCGCCGTCGCGCCGTTGCCCGGAGCGTGCGTCAGCTCGCTGTCGGCGGTGTAGTTGAAGTCGGCGGCGACGATGTTGTGGCCGTGGCCCTGGCCGGCGTCCGTCTGGGGAGTGCCGCGGACCGTATAGGTGAAGGTCATCTTCAGCCAGGCGAAGTCGCCGCCCGGCGTCCGCTCGGTGGGGGGCGTCGTCGGGTTGACCACGTTGGGCCCGCCGAAGATCGAGTCGTCGGTCGAGATGTGATAGCTCGACGGCGCGAGGTCCGGCTGGTTGTGGCAGCTCAGGCAGGTCGAGGACTGGTCGCTTCCCTTCAACAGGAACTTGCCGCCCTGGTACAGGACGCCGCTCCCGAGCGCGCCTCCGCCCTCCCTGCCGACCGGGGCGTTCCCGATCGAGTTGTGCATCGTGTGGCAGCCTTCGCATTCTCCGACGCCGCCCGAGTGGAACGCTTTCGCGCTCGGAGCGAAGCCGGCAACGGCGATGGCGGCCGCCATGTAGGTGCCGAATCTTGACTTCGTCATTGGATCCCTCTCCTCTGGTGCTTCCGTTGTACGGCCGCTACGGCCGGTGCTGCCCTGCGCCTTTCACTGATCGAACTGCACTCCGAAAACCTTCACGCCGCCCTTGCTCTGGGCGACGTAGACCTTGCCGTTGGCGACGGCGACGTTGAGGGGGGCGATCAGGTTCGACTCGCCGTAGCCGCGGAACCCGAACTCGCCGAGAAAGCTGAAGTCCGCCGCGCTGAACACCATCACCACGCAGCGGAGGACGTCGGTGACGTAGAGGTGGCCGCTCTCGTCGGCGGTGATGCCGCCGACGATGTTGAACTTGCCGGGGGTGCTGCCCTTCGTTCCGAACCGCCGCAGCTTCCCTTCCGGCGAGTACACATAGGCCGAGAAGAGCGCGCTGATGGTGAAGAGGATGTTGCCGGCGGGATCGACGTCGAACGCGCGCATGTTCGCGTCCTGCTTTTCCTTCTCGCTGAACGCCAGCAGCTCTTCGAAGTCGAGCTCGGACTGGACCTTGCCGTCGACGCCGAGGACCAGCACGCGCATGCGCGTCTTGTCGGCGAGGTACAGCTTCCCGGCCGCGGCGGCGATGGAAGAAGGGTCGAACTCGAAGCCCTCGCGGATTCCGCTGACCTCCAGCCTGGCGACGGGCTCGCCGCGGAAGGTCGCGCGCACCAGCGCCCACCCCGTCGGGCCGCGGGTGAGCAGGACGAGATCGCCGTTCTCGAGCGGCGCGACGGCGAAGGCGGTGCCGTAGCCGGTGTCGTTCGCGAAGTCGAACACGGACATCCCGGCGTCGTTGAAGACGTCGACGATGCCGGCGCTCGCGACGTACAGCTCGTTCGCGGCGCGATCCATCGAGAGCGATGCCCACGAATACGGGATCGAGCCGGTGACGCTCGAGAGCGTGTACATGAAGCGCGTCTCGATTCGCGGAGGCTCCACCGCAGCGGTTGCGCGCGTCGCGACGCCCAGGGCTGCGAGGATCAGCGCAAGAGCGTGGGTCTCTGGTCGACGCATCCTTTGCTGCTCCGCGCGGTTCCCGCGCTCCGATGTCGGGAGGGGCGTTCTGCAACGAGCAAGCCATTGCCTCCATTCGCTCAACCCCTCTCAACTGAAAGGGTTCTCGCAGCGGCGCATCCCTGGCGCGTCCGCAGGCTCTGCGTCGGACACGCAACGTGTCGCGAAAAAAAGGCAGAGGCGCGGATCGCACGAATTGCCTCGGTGCGCCGGAATTGCGCGGTCGCGCGGGCATCGCGCCAGCTTTTCAGCAGGAGACTGCGTCCAGGCATGCTGCTTGCTCGTGCACTGCGGATGATGCGTTGCCGCCCCGTCGCGCTGCTCGTCTGCGCCGCCGGCCTGCTCCTCGCCGGCCGCGCCTCGGCGTGGACGCGCGATCGGATCGCGTTCGTCGTCCAGAACCACTCCACCAACCCGGCAGCAGCCGAAGACATCACGCCGCTCGTCCGCGACCTGCTGGTCAAGAAGCGCTACGAGATGGTGGACCTGCTCGAGTTCTCCGACGCCCTGAAGGGCGACGCCACCGGCCTTCCGGCGGCAACCGTGAAGAGCGCCGCCGCCGCGCGGAAGGTGGACGGGATCGTCTCCATCACCGTGGAGCTCTTCCTCGATGCGAAGGATCGCGACAAGGGTCCGAATGCGAGCCCGGTGATCGGCATGTCGGCGAGGATGTACTCGCCGGACGGTAGCGTCGTGTGGCGCAACTCGGTTGCGGTGATCGCCGAGCAGTCGGTCGCGCTCTCGCAGACGCGCTATGCCATCACTCGCGGCCGTGCCTCCAGGGGTGCGCGAACGGCCGCCGCGGCCACGCCCGCGGCAAGCGAGGAGCCCACGATCTCCGCGGCCTCGGTCGCGTCGGAATTGCTGCTCTGGACCTTGCCCCTCGGCCGCCCCAGTCCCGAGGAGCTGGCGCGGATGCGGGCTCCCGAGGCTGTCCCCGGCCCCGCGTTCGAGCCGCTCAAGTCGACGCGACTCGAGGCATCGCCCGGGCGCGCGCGGGAGTTCGAGGGCGTGGCGCGGTTTCCCATGCGGACGGATCGATCCATCCGGAAGCGTCTCGACGGGCAGATGCGCACCGCCGATCGCAGGCCGTGATCCGGTCCCGGCGGCCCGCAAATGCTGCGCGCAGGGTGCCTGGCGCGCGCATCGATTCAATCGTCGTCCGTGATTTCCTTGCAGGAACAAGGACCTGAACCGGTCGGATTTTGCGCTCACGCAGGGTGACCGGCAAAATTCGTGGCACGGGCCGTGCTTTGAGACCGCGTGGAGAGGCACACGTCCATGCGAACCACCCGGTCCCGGGCACAGCCGATGAGGCGCCGCGCCGCACTCGTCGCCATCGCCCTCCTCGCTTCGGCGTGCATCCCGGACGCGGATGCACCCGGCGGCCCCGGAGTCCCGGGCGGCCCGGTCCCGCCTCCGAAGGGACGGCGGCAGGCGCAAGTCGCGACCGCCATCATCGACGCGAGCGGCGGATCGCTCTCGCTGCAGGGCACGACAAGCGAAACCATGACGGTGACGGTGCCGCCCGGCGCAGTCGGCGCGGCGACCCCTTTCTCGCTGACGCTGATCACCAATACCGCGCCCGGCGCTTACGACAGCGCGTTCCGGATCGAGGCGCCCGCCGGCCTGCAACTCGCGGCGCCGATGACGCTCACCTGGACGCAGCCTCCCTCCATCGACGTGACCCAGCTCACCGCGGCGTTCCAGGCCTCCACCGGGTATTGGTACCGCGTCTATGCGGTCGCGCGCGATTCCGTGGCGCAGGCGGTCGCGCTGCAGTCGTTCTTCATCGGCGACTGGAGCCTGGTGACGCTCGCAACCTCGCGCGACCTGCACGGTCCCTTCCGCGTCGACTCCACCGCCGGGGTTCCGATGACGGCGACCGGCGAGGTCACGCTGCAGTGGCTCGGCGACGACCCCGCCTTCGCATACTACCTGCCGCAGGGAGACATCACGCTCGCGACGCCCCTCGCCTCCGGCGCCGCGGCCTGCACTCCGGACGCGCAGGCCACCCAGACCCTGCCCTTCAGCGTCGCCGAGATCCGCAACCTGCCTGCGCCCGTCCAGTTCCGCTGGGGGCTCAACGGGCGCTGGGACATCACCTGTACCGACGGATCGAAGACCTCCGTCTCCACCGGGTTCGACTCGATGGGCATCGACAACATCGGCTGCGTCCTGGGGTACGTGGGAACGCCGATCATCGACAGCACCCACGTGCAGGGGCAGTTCCTGATCGACTGCACGGCGAAGCCAGGAAACTACAAGGTGGTGGGGGCGTGGGATCTGGTGCTGCCCGCGGCGACCCCGGGCGCGCTGCCGCCTCCTCCCGCGCCGTGGCCATGAGGCAGCCGGGGTCACGCCAGGGCGAGCTCCTGATCGCCGCGGCGCTCGTGCTCGGGACGCTCGCCCTCTACGCGCGCGTCGGCGGGTATGACTTCATCTGGTTCGACGACAACCGCTACGTGGTGGAGAACCGGCAGGTGCTCTCCGGGCTGACGCTGGAGGGCATGCGCTGGGCATTCACGGCGACGCACGCCAGCAACTGGCACCCGCTCACCTGGCTCTCGCACATGCTCGACGTGCAGATCTTCGGGCTGGACGCCGGCGCCCATCATCTGGTCAACGCCGCCCTGCACGCGGTCAACGCGGCGCTGGTCTACGCGGTCGTGCGGCGGCTCACGGGCCTGCGCGGGCGCAGCCTCTGCGTCGCGGTCCTCTTCGCCGTCCATCCCCTGCACGTCGAGTCGGTCGCGTGGGTGGCGGAGCGCAAGGACCTCTTGAGCACGCTCTTCGGCCTGCTCTCCCTGTGGGCATGGGCGGCCTGGGTCGAGCGCCCGCGGTGGCAGAGATACGCGCTGGTCGCGCTGTGTTTCTCGCTCAGCCTGCTGGCGAAGCCGATGTGGGTCACCCTGCCCGCGCTCCTGCTCCTGCTCGACTTCTGGCCGCTCGCCCGCGGGCTGCGCGTCGTCGAGAAGCTTCCCCTGCTCGCGCTCTCGCTCGCCTCTTCCGCGGCGACCGCGCTCGCGCAGCGCTCCAGCATCACCGATCTCTCGCTGCCGATCGCGCTGCGACTCGAGAACGTGGTCGTCGCCTATGCCCGCTACGTGGCGAAGACGTTCTGGCCGTGGCCGCTCTCGCTGCATTATCCGTATCCCACCGGCGGCATTCCTGCCTGGCAGATCGGCGCCGCCCTCTTCCTCCTCGCCGCGATCACCCTGGCCGCCGTGGGCCGCGCCCGGACGGCGCCGTGGATGCTCGTGGGGTGGCTGTGGTTCGTCGGCACGCTCGTGCCGGTGATCGGGATCGTGCAGGTGGGCACGCAGTCGATGGCCGACCGCTACACCTACCTGCCGCTCCTCGGCCTCTTCATCGCCCTCGTCTGGACCGTGGCGGAGGCATTCCCGCGGGCCGCGGTCCCGGCGGCGGCGGTCGCCTCCGCCGCGCTCTGCGTCGTCACCTCCGTGCAGCTTTCCTACTGGTCGGGTTCGGAGAAGTTGTTCCGCCGGGGCAGCGCCATCGAGCCCCTGGACGCGACCTTGCACGCTGCGCTGTCCGACTGGCTGCGCCACTCCGGCCGGCTGGAGGAAGCGGTCTTCGAAGAGCGCGAAGCGGCGCGTCTGGACCCGCACCGGCCCGCGCTGTGGAACAACCTCGCGGCGCTGGAGGCGGAGCTGCACCGGCTCGACGACGCGGTCGGGTACGTATCGCGCGCCATCGAGGAGGATGCCGGCTACGCCAAGGCGTGGGACAACCTCGGCCACTTCGAGCTGCAGCGCGGCAACGTTCCCCAGGCCGCCGCCGCCCTCCAGCGCGCTGTCCGGCTGGCGCCCGGCGATGCGCTCGCTCACGAGCATTTCGGCACCGCGCTCTTGAAGCTCGGCCGGCTGGACCCGGGCGTCGCCGAGCTGCGCGCCGCGGTCGGCATCGATCCGATGCTGGCCTCGGCCTGGACGACGCTCGGCATCGCCGAGCAGTCGCAAGGCCGCGCAGCCGAAGCGCAGCAGGCGTTCCGTGGCGCGGTCCGCGCGAATCCGCTCAGCCCGATGGCCTGGCGCAACCTCGGCCTCGCGCTGGCGATGGACGGCAGGCGCGCAGATGCCGCTGTTGCGTTCGCCGAGGCGCTGCGCTTGCGGCCGGGGGATCCGGACATCGCGCGCCGGCTCGCGGAGGTGGACTCCGCGCCTGCCGCCGGGACGCAGCCGTGAAGGCGTGGATGGCCCTGGCGCTCGTCGCCCTGGTCGCGTTCGTCTACGGGCCCGTGGCGGGCCACGGATTCGTCGCGTACGACGACCCGAAGTACGTGTACGAGAACGCGATGGTCCAGAAAGGGCTGGGCCTCGCCGGCGCAGCCTGGGCGTTCACCAGCTTTCACGGATCCAACTGGCATCCGCTCACCTGGCTCTCGCACATGCTCGACGTGCAGATCTTCGGCATGTCGCCGGGCGCGCACCACCTGGTCAACGCGGCGCTCCACGCGCTGGACGCGGTGCTGCTCTTCGCCGTCCTCGCGCGCCTGACCGGCAGCCGGTGGCGAAGCGCGCTCGTGGCGGCGCTCTTCGCCGCCCATCCGCTGCACGTCGAGTCGGTGGCCTGGATCGCGGAGCGCAAGGACGTGCTCAGCGCCGCGCTGTTCCTCTGCACCCTGCTCGCGTACGAGCGGGAAGTGCGCACCTGCGACCGCCGATGGCGCATCGTCACGGCCCTGGCGTTCGCCGCCGGGCTGCTGGCGAAGCCGATGCTGGTGACGGTGCCGGTCGTCCTGGTGGTGCTCGACTTCTGGCCGCTCTCGCGGCTGCGCACGCCATCGGAGCTGTGGCTTCGCATTCGCGAGAAGCTTCCTCTCTTCGCGCTCTCGGCCGCGTCCTGCGCGGTGACCATCGTCGCGCAGGATCGCGGCGGCGCGCTGATCGGCGCCGGGGATCTGCCGCTGGTCGCGCGGCTGGCGAACGCAGTCGTCGCCGCCGCGCTCTATCTCTGGCGCACGGTCTGGCCGTCGCACCTGGCCGTCTTCTACCCGCATCGGGGGCTCTCGCTTCCCGGTTGGCAGGTGGCGGTGGCTGCGGCCGCGCTCGCCGCCCTGACCGCGATCGCCGTCCGGCAGCGACGGGATCGGCCGTTCCTCCTCGCAGGCTTCGCCTGGTATCTGGTCACGCTCATGCCCGTGATCGGCATCGTCCAGGTCGGCATGCAGGCCATGGCCGATCGATACACGTACATTCCGCTGATCGGCATCTTCGTCGCTTTCGCGTGGTCGCTCCCGCGCGCGCGGCCGGCGTGGATCGCCGCAGGCTCCTCCATGCTGGTGCTCGCGGGCGCGGTGGTGGCGCGCGCGCAGGTGGCGGTCTGGCGCAACAGCACGACGCTGTTCCAGCACGCCATCGACGCGGTGCCCGGAAACTGGCTCGCGTACAAGAACCTCGGCGTCGAGCAGTTCCAGGCGGACGACACCGCCGCCGCCGCGGCGTCCTTCGCCACGGCCCTGCGCCTGCGCCCCGAGGATCCCGACCTGTGGGCGGACGTGGGCACCTGCCAGATGCTCCTCGGGCGCTTCGAGGAGTCCGCCGCCTCGCTCCGGCAGGCGCTGCGGATGAAGCCTGCCGACGCGGAGATCTGGATGAACCTCGGCATCGCCGAGGCCATGCTCGCGCGCAGCCAGGACGTCGACCATGTGCTGGCGCGGCTGCGCGAGCTCGACCCGCGACGCGCCCAACTGCTCGAATCGAAGCTGCCGGAGATCGAGGCGCGCCGGCCCTGATCGCGGCTGCGGGGCTCACCTGGCTGCGGCGGGCAAGTCTGCTTCTCCTGCAAACTCGCCGATGACGAGCTCGCGGTCGAGCGCCTGCCGGCCCACGACGGAAGGGTCCGGGTTGTTTCCGAAGGGAACGTCGGGGCCGCCCGCGCCCGAGAACCGCCACTTCCACCGCCGTGCCTCGCGCCGGTAGACGGGCCAGTATCCGAAAGGAACGCTCTTGCGCAGGACGAGGAACCGGGCCGGCGGCGCGCTGCGATCCTCCACGCGAAAGGCGGAGATGCCCCCGCGGATCCGCGCGCCCGTGTAGAACATCAGCGGGAAGTCCTCGTAATTGGTGATGACCTCGTCGCCGGAGCGCAGGCGCGCCTGCAGGAACTCGACCGTCGCGCGGTTCGGATCGGGCCGCTCTTCGAAGATTTCGCGGCCGGCGTCGAGAAGCTCGCTCCTGGTCACCGACTCGGCCAGGCTCCCGTCGAACTGGTCCGGGTACTCGATGGCCAGGATGGCGGCGGTGACCGGCCACGATGGCAGCGCCGACAGGGCGGCGAGCGCAATGCATCCGGCGAGCGCGGGCGTCCGCCAGGAGGGCGCGCAGCGATCGGCGATCTGTCCGGCCGTCCAGGCGACCAGCAGCGCGGCGAGGGGCGTGAGCTGGACGATGTAGCGGTGATAGTGGAACGGTGCGACGGAGGGGACCCAGACGAGCATGACCGCGATGAGCGCGACGGTCGCGACCAGCACTTCCCTTTGCCGCGCCGGCAGGACGTCGCGGCGGCGCCACAGCATCCACGCGCCGACGGCGACGATCGGCAGCGCGACCAGGTACTGGTTCATGTTGAAGAGGTTGCCCACGAACCGCGTCCGCCACGAGATGAGGCTTGCGAACCTGCGCCCGTAGAGCTCGTAGTACCAGGCGAAAGGCGCCACCGCCGCGGCGAGCGCGGCGAAGACCCGGAGCGCCCTCAGCGGCCGGGGCCAGGCTGCCGCGACCGCGAGGGCGGCCAGCACCGCCATCGAGGGAAAGAACGATCCGAACTCGACCTGGAAATAGAAGAAGCCCGCCGCGGCGAAGGCTGCCGCGCCGAACCTGCCGCCGCGCTGCCACCGATCCCAGGCCGCGACGGAGAGGAGCAGTGCGAGCGAGGAGAGCGCGTAGTAGCGGCACTGGCGAGCATGGAGGATCCAGTAGCTGTTTCCCGTCAGGAGCAGCGCTGCGACGAGCGCCACGCTCCGGCTCGCGAAGGCGCGGGCGGCGTACATATAAAGGAGCAGCACCGTGCAGAAGGCCGCCAGCGCGAAGGGCAGCCGCGCCTGCCAGGTGCCGTGGCCGAGCGCGGCGAGGGAGAGGCCCGCCGCCAGGAACTGCCCCCAGGGATGGAGCACCCAGGTCGTGTCCTCTTTGAAGTCCCCCCGCGCCTTGAAGTAGCCGATGGCCGCTTCGGCGCTGCCGGTCCGCCCGTCGATGCTGGCGAAGTCCTCGGCGGCGAAGTTGTCCTGCGTCACGACGTTGACGCCGTCCCAGCTCAGCGGCTTGCCGTGGCGCATCATCCTCTCGCCGAGGATGGCGGTGAGCGCCTCGTCCTGCCAGAGGTAGACCGCGCCCAGGCGGGAGAAGAGCAATGCCGCGGCGGCGCCCAGCACGGCGGCGATGGCGACCCCGTGCGCGCGCGCTCCCATCCCGGTCATCGATGCATGAGGATGGCCACCTCACAGGCGATGGCTTCCGGCGTGCGGGCGCGCAATCAGTTCGGCTTGCGGTCCCCTGCGCGCAATTCCTGCGGATCGTCCACGCTCGCCCTCTTCCGCCGCCGGCGCCAGAACCACAGCGCGGCGATCGCGAGCGCCGCCGCTCCTCCGATGATCCACTCGACGTGGTGGATCTTCGCGCGGATCTCGTCCATGTGCTCGGCGAACTCGTAGCCGAGGGTGACGACGATGGGCACCGTGACCGCGGCGGAGAGCGCGTCGGCGAGCGCGAACTTCCACACCGGCAGCTTCGATGCGCCGGCGAGGAAGAAGATGGGCGCGCGCAGCATCGGCGTGTGCCGTCCCACCACGATGGTCCAGAACCCGTGCCTGGCGAAGTGCGCGCGCAGCTTCTCCTGCCGCTGCAGCGACATGTGCTTGCGCACGATGCGGTGCTCGTACGCGGCGGGCCCCATCCGCTTGCCCCAATGGTGGATGAGGACGTCCCCGAGCAGCACGCCGAAGTAGCCGCAGACGAGGGTGGGCCAGAAACGGGTCACCTCGCGGGCGGCCAGTCCGCCGCCGAGCAGCAGCGTCAGATCCTCGGAGATGGGGACGCCCAGCCCTGCGGCCGCCAGCACGCCCACCAGCGCGAGGTAGGTGAACTGCGAAAGGAAGTGCGCGAGGGCGTGCTCCACCGTCTCCTCTGTATGATAGAACGCGCCCTCTTTCGAGGAGCACCGCATGCTGGACGCAGTCACCAAGGGCTTCCGCGCCGCCAAGCACAAGCTGACTGGCAAGGCCGAGCTGACGGAAGCGAACATCGACGACGCGCTGCGCGACATCCGCGTGGCGCTGCTGGAGGCGGACGTCGAGTTCAACGTCGCCAAGCGGTTCCTCGCCCGGGTGAAGGACAAGGCGCTCGGCGAGGTGGTGGCCACCACCACCACCGACAAGAAGGGCAGGAAGTTCCAGGTCGCGCCCGGCGACCACTTCATCAAGATCTGCCACGACGAGCTGGAAGCCCTGATGGGGCCGGTGGACACCTCGCTGCAGCTCGCGCAGAAGGGCGAGCGGCCGGCCGGCATCATGATGGTGGGCCTGCAGGGCTCGGGCAAGACCACCACCGTGGCCAAGCTGGCAAACCTCCTCCTCAGGCAGGGCACGAAACCGCTCCTGGTGGCCGCCGACATCTACCGCCCCGCCGCCGTCGATCAGCTCAAGCAGCTCGGCGAGAAGCTGGAGATCCCGGTCGTCCACGAGGCCAACACCAAGCCGCCGGACATGGCTCAGCACGCGCTCGCGTATGCCGGGCAGAAGAACCGCGACGTGGTGCTCTACGACACCGCCGGCCGCCTCGCCATCGACGAGGAGATGATGAGCGAGCTGGAGCAGGTCAAGGCGCGGGTCCAGCCGGAGAACATCCTGCTCGTGGCCGACGCGATGATCGGCCAGGACGCGGTGAGGACCGCCGCAGAGTTCGACCGGCGCCTCTCGCTCTCCGGCTTCGTGCTCACCAAGCTGGACGGCGACGCGCGCGGCGGCGCGGCGCTCAGCATCAAGGA
>DASSQZ010000036.1:0-11536 GCA_035702105.1 Myxococcales bacterium
GATGGGAGTGCCCGAATAGTCCCCGGCGGAAAAGCTCTGGTCGCCGCCGATCATCGCGAAGGCGCCGCCGTCGCGGACGTAGGCCGCGATGCCGTCGAGGTACTGCGACATGCGGTAGGGCCGGTGGTTGAAGTTCTGGAACACCACCAGGTCGAAGGTCTTGAGCTGCTCCTGGAAGATCTCCTGGGTGGGAAAGGGGATCAAGGACAGCTCGTCCTGCGAGCTGTGCGGGTCGTCCCCCGGGGTGCGGAGGATGAAGAAGCTGATCAGGTCGACGTTGGGATCCTTCTTGAGCAGTTGCCGCAGGAAGCGCACGTCCCAGGAGGGCCGCCCCACCACCAGCAGCACCCGCACCCGGTCGCGGATCACCTTGAGCACGAACGAGCGCGAGTTGTTCTGCGCGATGGCCTCACCCTCGTACACCGGCACGGTGACGGTGAAGGCGAACTTGCCGGTGCGGTCGGGCACGAAGGAGAGCTTCACCTCGTAGCGCGACTGGTCGCCGGAGATGTGCAGCATCTGCTGCGCCACCACCTGCCCTTCCCGCCGCAGCACCACCGGAACGTCGGTGGACCCGAACCCGCGCGCGGTGACGATCACGTCCACCGTCATCTGGTTGCGGACGAAGGCGAAGTCGTCCACCGCCACCTTTTCCACCGCCAGGTCCTTGAGCGCCTGCGCGCCGATCGGCAGCGCGAACACCGGCGCGTTCAGCTTGCGCAGCTCCTCCGCGGCGGCCGGCGACACTCCTTGCGACAGCTCGGCGTTGTCGGCGCCGTCGCTGGCCACGAAGACGCCCGCCAGCGGCCGCCCTCCGGTGCCGGCGGAGGCCGCGGCGCCGATCGCTCCCAGGATGTCCGTCGACGGACCCTGCGCATCCGCCGGCAGCCGCAGGGGATCGGCGGGCTGCAGGTCCTTGTCGAAGCCGTAGGCGTCGACCTGGAAGCGGCCGGCAAGCTGCGCCAGGTCCGCCTGGTGCTGCTGCACCCAGCGGAGCATCTCCTGGGCGCGGTTGGGTCCGGAGGGAGAGGCGGGGAACTGCATCGAGCGGCTGGTGTCGAAGAGCAGCGCCACGCGGGCGCGCACCCGGCTCTCCGAGCGCAGCTCGATGCCGGGCTCGAGCAGCAGCACGAGCAGGAGCAGCGCCGCCAGCAGGCGGAACCCGAGCAGCGCCACCCGCCGCGCCCCGGCGGGCTCGCTGCGGAATCCGCGGAAGGAGAGCCACACCCCTGCCGCCAGCGCGGTGATGGCCAGCGCCAGCGCCCACGCCGGCAGCGTGGAGAGCGAGGTGATGCGCCAGGCGTTGTACGCGGTCTCGGGAATCTTCAGATCCTCCGGCGCTTCATGATGAAGGGGATGTGGACCTGGTCCTCCTTGTAGTCGAGGCAGAGGGCGTACATGACGATGTTCACGCCCAGCCGGATGGACTTCTCGCGCTGCAGCTCGCCTCCGGGCGCCACCTCGAATTCCCAGCTCCCCAGCGAGTCGCGCGCGAAGGCCCCGACCAGGTCGTTGCCGGAGTAAAGCACCGCGAGCCGGCCGCCCAGCTCCAGGCCCTCCAGGTCAGGGGAGCTGGCGGCGCGCCCCGCCGGCCCGTCGAGCAGGTAGAAGGACTTGTAGAGGACGTGATCGCGGGACACCCTGCCCAGCTTCCCGCCCGGCACGATCCGGGAGACGAGCTGGCGGGCGGACTGCTCGAAGGCGCCTCCGCGCGTGGCGCTGGCGTCGTCGATGAAGAGGAAGCCGCCGTAGCTGAGGTAGCGCCGCAGCTCGGCGATCTCGTTGTCGGCGGGAGCCGGGACCGCCTGGTCGGAGGAGAGCACCGCGAAGGGATAGCGGAACAGGTCCGGGTCGGCGAGGCCGATGGCCTTGACCACCGGAGAGGTCTCGATGCTGGTGCGCTTGGAGATCTCCCAGGAGAGCCGGGAAAGGCCGTCCGGACGCACGTCCCAGCGCCCGCGGTGCCGCACCTGCGCGAAGGCGAAGCGGGCCTCCTCGCCGAACGCCAGCGCCTTGCGCGCAGCGAGAAGGAGCGGCAGGGCCAGCAATGTCCGGCGCGAGACCATGGGAAGGGCGATCCTAACCGGTAGACACGAGGATCACCTTGAGGAACCGACGGGGAATGCCTGCATTCCCGTCCTTGCGGGCGCAAGCCGGCTCGGGTAGCTTTGATGCACATGGCCCAGAACACCCAGTCCTCCACCGCGGCCCGGGCCACGGTTCCCGGCACCGCAAACGATGCGCCCGTCGCGCCGACGCTCTTCACCCAGCCCGCGAAGCGCGACTACGTTCCCGACGCGCGCCGGGTGGGAGACGGTACGCAGGCGCCGGAGCTGGCCAGGGCGCGCGAGCTCTACGACGAGGGCGACTACGGCAGCGCCCGCTCCGAGGCGAAGCGGGTGCTGCGGAGCAAGGAGTCCTCGGCGCAGGCGCGGATGGAAGCGGGCGACCTGCTCGACCGCACCGACATCGACCACGGCCCCATCGCCGCGGCGGTGGCGTTCGTCATCCTGCTCGCCCTGATGCTGATGTACTTCGCCACCAACGGGAAGTAGTCGGCTACAGCGGCGTGATCTTGAGGTTGTCGAACCAGGTGTCGTTCGACCAGCTGGAGAACCCGAAGCGGTCGTGGCCCGAGCCGGAGAGCGGCGCGGGGTCGGCGAGCTCCAGGGCGATGTTGCCGTCCAGCTCCCAGCGCAGGAGGCCGCCCCGCTTCGTCACCACCACGTGGTAGGTGCGGCCGCGTTCCACCTTGAGATCGCTGCGCTTGACCACGAACGGCGTCTCCCTGCCCCAGTACGAACCCTGCTCCATGCGCTCGAGGTCGCGCCGCGCCGACCACTCGACGAACGGCTCCTGCACGCGGTCGAGGAGGCTCAGCTGCCGCGGGAACGGCCGGGCCTGGGCCGCACGCTGCGCCCGCTGCTCGTCCTGGGTGAGGGCGTGCTCGTCGAGCTTGCAGATGCGCGACTCGCGGTTGTGCCAGGCGCCGAAGAGGAACACGTAGCCGGTGGAGTGGTTGCGGCCGTCGCCGTACATCTCCCACTTGATGTCGCCGTCCGGCCCTTCGCTGCGCACGTCGAACTCCACCCGCACGTCGGGCGGCAGGCGCGCCTCGAGCCAGAGCGGGTTGTTGCCGACGCCGGGCGAGAAGAGCTGCCCCGAGACGATGCGCCAGAGGCCGCCGTTGGACCACCACGCGTCGCCCAGGGTGGCGCGGTCGAAGGAGTCCTGGTAGGGGACCGCCGCGCGGACCGGCGCGGCCCCGCGCAGCGCCGCGTGCAGGAAGGGCAGTTGCACCGCGGCGACCGCGGCGGCCACCGGCACCGCGATGCGCGGCCGCAGCCAGGGGTGGCTCACGCGTCCTCCTTCACCGAGAGCTGCGCGAAGTCGGGCAGCTCGCGGCGCAGGTAGTCCCGCAGGCGCTCCGTCAGGCGGGCCTCGAGCTGCCGCGCCCGCTCCCGCGTCACGCCCCACTTGTCGCCCACCTCCTGCAGCGTCATCGGCTCCCTGTCCGCGGGCGGCGCGATGCGGTTCTCGAAGAGGAAGCGGTCCTTCTCCGCGGTGAGCGTCCTGCCGAACTCGGCGAGCTTCTCCTTGAAGATGCGACGCAGCTCCTCGTCCGCGAGCTGCTCGTCCACCGGCGTGTCCGACTGGACCAGCCGATCGCCGTGCGTCTGCCGGCCCTCCTCGGCGCCTGCGGTGATCGGCGCGTCGAGCGAGAACTCGTCGTTGCCCAGGCGCTGGTCCATCTCGCGCACGTCCTGCTCGGTGACGTCGAGCCGCTCCGCGAGAAGGCGCGGCGCCGCGTCGAAACCCTGGGAGAGGAGCTTCTCCTGCTCCTTGCGCAGGTTGAAGAAGAGCTTGCGCTGCGCCTGGGTGGTGCCGAGTTTGACCATGCGCCAGTTGTCCATCAGGTAACGCAGGATGTAGGCGCGAATCCACCAGGCCGCGTAGGAGGAGAGCTTCACGCCGCGGAAGGGATCGTACTTCTGCACCGCGTGCATCAGCCCGACGTTCCCTTCCTGGACGAGATCGAGCAGGTTGAAGGCCGCGCGCCGGTACTCGTGGGCGATCTTGACGACCAGGCGGAGGTTCGCGGTCACCAGGCGGTAGGCGATGTCTGGGTCGTGGGTCTCCTGGAACTTCACCGCCAGGTCGTGCTCTTCTTCCCGCGAGAGCAACGGATGCCGCGCCACCTCGGCCATGTAGCGCTGCAGCGCATCCGCGCGGGTGAGGTCCCGCTCCACCGGCACCGGCAGCGCGGAGGGCTCGACCTCTTCCGCCGGAAAGACCTCCGGCTCCAGCACCTCGGGCTCCAGCGGCTCTTCCGCCGGCCGCTCCTCCGGCTGCCCTGCGGGCTCCTCCGCCTGCGGTCTTGCCCGCCTGGGAGCGCGGGCCGGGCCGGGCCGGCCCTTGGCCGGGGCCGGGGGGCGCGCCGGGGCGGCCGCCTTGGCACCCGCCGCGACGCCCTTCCTGGGCTTCCGCGCTTTGGCTCGGGGACTCATCTGTATCTCTGCGAGGTGCGGTGCTATACAGGCTAACTTTTTCGTGTTCAAGGACGCATGAGCGATTACGTCGCGACCAGCAGTTTCGAAGATCTGCCGCTCTCGCAGGAGCTGCGCAAGGGAATCGCCGAGCGCGGCTACACCCAGCCCACGCCGGTGCAGGCGGCGGTGTTCGGCCCCATCATGGCGGGCCGCGACATCATCTGCCGCAGCAAGACCGGCACCGGCAAGACCGCCGCCTTCGGCATCCCGCTGCTCGAGCGCATCCCTGCCGGCGCCCGCAAGGCCTCGGCCCTCGTGCTCTGCAACACCCGCGAGTTGGCGCTCCAGGTCGCGCAGGAGATCGAGGCGCTCGGCAAGCACAAGGACCTGCGCGTCATCGCCATCTACGGCGGCGCGGGCATGGGAACCCAGACCGACGCGCTCCACGAAGGCGCCGAGGTCATCGTCGGCACCCCGGGGCGCGTCTACGATCACATCCGCCGGGGAAACCTCAAGCTCGATCAGACCCGCATCGCGGTGCTCGACGAGGCCGACGAGATGCTCTCGGCCGGCTTCTACGAGGAGGTGACGCGCATCCTCGATCACCTGCCTTCGGACCGGCAGACACTGCTCTTCTCCGCCACCGTGCCGCCCGACATCGAGCACCTGGCGCAGAAGTACCTGCGCGAGCCGGAGACCATCCTCCTCTCCGGCGACGTCTTCACCGTGGAGCACATCCACAACGTGCTCTACCACCTGGTCGACCAGTACCCGAAGCCGCGCAACCTGCTCTACCTGATCGAGCGCGAGGATCCCGAGAGCGCGATCATCTTCTGCAACCTGCGCACCGACACCGAGCTGGTGGCCAACGTTCTCAACCGCAACGGCCTCGACGCGGAGATGCTCAACGGCGACCTGCCGCAGAAGGAGCGGGAGCGGGTCATGGCCAAGGTGAAGCGCGGCGAGGTGCGCTTCATGGTAGCCACCGACATCGCCGCCCGCGGCATCGACATCAGCGATCTCTCGCACGTGCTCAACTACTCGCTGCCGGAGGATCCCGCGGTCTACCTGCACCGCGTGGGCCGCACCGGCCGCATCGGCAAGAAGGGCACCGCCATCAGCCTGGTCTCCGGGGCGGAGCTGAACACGCTCGGTGTGCTGGAGAAGAAGTACGGCATCCAGTTCGAAGTGCGGAACCTGCCCACCCCCGACGAGGCAAAGGGCCTCTGGACCGGCAAGCACGTGCGCGAGCTGCAGGAGGCGATGCAGAGCGGATCCGCCTTCGAGGCTTTCCTTCCGCTGGCGCAGGAGCTGATGCAGCGCGACGACGGGCGGGTGCTCTTCGCCTACGCGCTCAAGTACTTCTTCACCCACCACCGCATGGAGAAGGCGCAGTTGCGCGCCGCAGGCGAGAGGCTCCTGGAGTCCCACCAGGTTTCGATGGTGCAGAAGGAGCAGAAGCAGGCCCGCCACAAGCGCGAGCGCGGCCAGCGCAAGCCGCGGCTGGAGGGCGCGCCGGCGCACGAAGGGCGGCAGCGCGAGGAAGCCCCTGCCGCCGCGGCCGGGCCGCAGGCGCCCGCCGACCGGGTCAAGCTCTACGTCGAGCAGGGCGCCGACGCCGGCTGGACCGCGGACGCGCTCCTCGCCGCTCTCTCCGAGGCCGCGGGGCAGCCGCGCGAGACCGCGCTGGCCGCGGAGGTGAAGCCGCGCTACTCGTACGTGCTGGTCCGGCCCGGCTCGACGGATGCCTACGTGGCGCTGAGCGGAAAGCCGCTCAAGGACAAGCCGGTGCGCGTCGAAGTGGCGCGCCCGCGCAAGCGGTGATGCCTGCCGCGCTGCGAGTCGAGAAGCTGGTCAAGAAGTACGGCGAGCTCGCGGCGGTGGACGGCCTCGACCTGGAAGTGCGCCAGGGCGAATGCTTCGGCCTGCTCGGACCCAACGGCGCGGGCAAGACCACCACCGTGGAGATCCTCGAGGGCCTGGGCGAGCCCACCTCGGGCAGCGTGGAGGTGCTGGGGATGCGCTGGGAGCGCAACCCGCGTGCGCTGCGCCAGCGCCTCGGCGTCTCGCTCCAGGAAACGCACCTCCCCGACAAGCTCACGGTGGAGGAGAACCTGCGGCTCTTCCGCTCGTTCTACGCGCGCGGACGCCCGGTCGACGACGTGCTCGGGCTGGTCGCGCTCACCGACAAGCGCTCGGCCTGGACGGAGAAGCTCTCCGGCGGGCAGAAGCAGCGGCTCGCGGTCGGCTGCGCGCTGGTGAGCGACCCGGAGCTGCTCTTCCTCGACGAGCCCACCACCGGGCTCGACCCGCAGTCGCGCCGCCAGCTCTGGGACGTGGTGCTGGGTTTCAAGTCGCTGGGCCGGACGGTGCTGCTCACCACCCACTACATGGACGAGGCGGAGCGGCTCTGCGATCGGGTGGCGGTGGTGGACAAGGGCAAGGTCATCGCCCTCGGCACGCCCGGCGAATTGATCGCCTCGCTGGGCGGACATGAGGTTCTGGAGCTGGCCACGCAGCAGCCGCTCCTGGCGGAGTCGCTGGCCGATCTGCCCTCGGTGCGCAGCGCGCGCCGCAGCGCGGACGGCGTGGCGCTCACGGTGGAGCAGCTGCACGTGGCGCTCCCCGCCGTCCTCACCCGCGTGGAGCCCCTGGGCCTGACGCGGCTCTCCACCCACCACGCCACCCTCGAGGACGTCTTCGTCCACCTCACCGGAAGGCACCTGCGCGAATGAGCTCGCTGCGGGAACTGACGCTCGCGCGGCTGCGCCTCTTCTTCCGCGAGCCGGGGGCGGTGTTCTGGACCTTCGGGTTCCCGCTCCTGCTCAGCGTCGCGCTCGGGGTCGCCTTCCGCAACCGGCCGGCCGATCCCGCGGCGGTCGCGGTGGAAACCCCGGAGTTGCAGGCCGCGCTCGCCCGGGCGCCCGCGATCCGCTCGCAGGTGCTCGACCAGGCCGCGGCGCGGCAGGCGCTCCGGACCGCGAGGGTCGATCTGGTGGTGCTCGAGGGGCCGCCGGTGACGTACCTGTACGACCCCACCCGGGCCGAGAGCAGGCTCGCGCGCGCGCTCGCCGACGCCGCCCTGCATCCTCCCGGGCCGCCCGCGACGGTCGACCAGGCGGTGATCGAGCCCGGATCGCGCTACATCGACTTCCTCATCCCCGGCCTGCTCGGGATGCAGCTCATGTCCGCGGGCATGTGGGGCATCGGCTACGTCGTGGTGGAGATGCGGACGAAGAAGCTGCTCAAGCGGCTGGTGGCGACGCCGATGTCCCGCGCCGAGTTCCTCTGGTCGTTCGTGATCATGCGCGCGCTCTTCCTGCTCCTCGAGCTGCCGGTGCTGCTCGGGTTCGCCTGGTTCGCCTTCAAGGTGGGCGTGGCGGGTTCGCTGCCGCTGCTGCTGGGCGTCTCGCTGCTCGGCGCGCTCGCCTTCGCCGGAATGGGCCTTCTGGTCGCGGCGCGCGCGCAGAACACGCAGACGGTCAGCGGGCTCATCAATCTAGTGATGCTGCCCATGTTCGTGGGCTCGGGGGTGTTCTTCTCCACCGCCCGTTTCCCCGAGGCGGCGCAGCCCTTCCTCCGCGTCCTGCCGCTGACCGCGCTCAACGACGCGCTCCGGGCGGTGATGATCGACGGCGCCGGGGTGCGCGGCGTGCTCTCGCAGGTGGCGCTGCTCGCGGGCACCGCGGCGGTGACCTTCGCGCTGGCCCTGCGCCTCTTCCGCTGGCGCTGACCTATCTCTGCGTGACCAGCGCCGCTGCTTCGGCGCGGTCGCGCCGCTTGAGCATCAACAGCGAGGCCACCAGCGCCAGGACCATCAGGGTCAAGAGCGCGATCTCCACCATCCCGTTGCGGAACTTCGCCGGGTCGGCCTCTCCCTTGAGCGAGAACTCGGCCGTCACCACCAGGATGCGCCGGGTGGCCGCGATCAGCCCGACCAGCAGGAAAGGCTCGGGCAGGAGCGCGTGCTGGCGGAAGGAGACGCGGACGGTATAGAGGAGCTCGACCAGCATGAGGACGAGCAGCGTGCGATCGAGCAGCCCGATCACCGCCTCCAGCGGCACTCCCGCGACCGTCGCCTTCCACAGGTCCCAGGCGCCGGCCACCAGCAGCGCTCCGGCGCTGAAGGCGAGCAGCACGCCCATGCCCACGTAGACGACGTCCTCGACGAGCTCGAACCCGCGCGCCACCCACCCGCGCGTGCCCCGCTCGATCACGGGCCCGGTGCCCTCGATCAAAGCTCGACCTTGCGGTCGGTGTGGTCGCGCCCGTCGAAGCGCATGAGCACGCCCTTGCCGTCCACCCGGGTGACGATGCCCACCGGCCTGCGCCACATGGCCTGCAGGTTGGTCAAGGTGTCCTTGGCGTAGTCGATGCGCAGGTCCACGCCGTCGTGGCGGTGCGCGAGCAGCAGCTCGCCGCGGTTCTCGAAGTTGCCGTCCACCACCTCGATGATGGGCTGGCCGAAGTTGGTGAGCTGTTGCAGCAGCTTCTTCTTCACCTTCTGGAACTCGCGGTCGAGGATCTCCCAGCGGTTGGCCTTGTCGTTGAAGCCGTAGACGAAGAGCTTCTGCTCGGCGGCGAAGTCGGCGGTGAGGAACTCGTCGATGAAGGTGACGTCGTTGTAGTGCTTGCGAACCTCGAAGATCTTCTGACGCCCGAGGCCCAGCTTGCGGTCCCAGGCGCGGCGGGCACGCAGGTCGTCGCACTCGTCGTATTCCTTGCCGAAGCGGCCCTTGTTCCAGCGCTCCTCGATGTGCCGCCACAACTCGATGCCGAGCTTGTAGGGATTGATCGCCCCCGGACGCGTCCCCATGGTTCCGGAGTGGTGGTCTGCGTAGTCGATGATCTCCGAGTCCTTGAGGGCCCGGGTGGTCATGATGGTGCTGTGCCAGTAGGAATTGTGATTGATGAACCCGGCAGCCGCGTAGCGGTGCGTCTCCTCGACCGAGATGTCGTAGACGTCCGCGCGGCCGTGGGTGATCTCGACGATCTCGTCCTCCCACTTCTCTTCCTTGAACCACTTTCGCTGGTGGAGGTAGTCGGTGAGCGCCTGCTGCTTGCGGGAGAGCCCGAACCCGATCTCAGTCAGAAACCGGCCGGCGGACTCGCCGAGGATCTGCAGGTGCCAGCAACCGTCCTTCTGGGGCCGCCGACGGGAGAGAATTCCGAAATTCAGCAGCAAGAGCTGCACCTGCTCGCCCATCACCTCGCTCGACGTGCTGAGGATGACGCCTTGCTTTCCTGCGTACCCGTCGCAGTCGAAGTACGCGCGAAGGAACGGCGCAACGACTTCCTTGGGCGATCGCAGGATCGCGGGCGGCACCTTTTTCCGCGGCGCGCTCGGCCCTTCTGTGAGACCCAATGCTTCGACCAGGAAATCGGAAATGGTCTCGGAATGAAGAAGAACCCGATATCGACCATCATCCCATCTGATGGTGCACTTCGCGGCAAAGAGTTGACCGACGAGGCCTGCGAAATGTTCGACGCACTCATTGTCGGCGGTCGTCAATCCGAGGTTTCGTTTGACACGGCTGATGTGTCCGTCGCCGACCAAATATCCCAGGAACGAAGCAAGGTCGGGATTGACCTCGTCCGGAATCGCAACGGGACTCCGCTTCGTCGGAAGCACCGACGTGTCATTGTCCTCGGAAAGGAACGCTTGCGCCGCCGTCGCGACAGCGACTGAATTTCGCACGCTCCGGCCGCCCAGGAATTTGGCGAAGGTTTTTGGATGGACGCCGGCCTGCGCTGCTGCCGCTGCACGGGTCAAGCGTCGCGCTGGAGTCCACCGAAGAGGTACCCGCTCCGACGGCCAGGCACCAGCGCCACCGGACACCCTGATGCGAGAGCCGACGGCGAGCTCATCCAGGCGGCGCCAGATGTCGGCGGCGTCGAGAATGCGGTGATTGTTCGAACCGGTCAGCTTCAGGCCGCGCCGCGTCCGAATGGAGACGGTCGCATGGTCAGGAATGACATTGCGGCCATAAATCTGACGCATTGAACTGCCGTCCGAGACTCGATGAACATTCGCAACGACCTCGCTCATCGGAACCAGGCCGTTGGCCGAAAACACTAATGATTCTCCTTGAATACACGCCCAGCCTTCGTTAGCGATTTTGGTTTGCCCCTGCGGCGCGAAATAATACGCCTCGTCGCGAATCACCGACAGCACGTCCGCCTCCCACCGCTCCAGCGGCGCATGCTCGATCAGGAACGCCAGCACGTCCCGCTCCGGCTTCTCGGGGAACTTCTTCTTCGCGTCGCGCGCCTCCTCCAGCTTCTTGCGCTCCGCCTCGAGGAACTCCTTGGGATTGATGAAATGCGACATGTACTCGCGGTCGGTCTTGAACCCGCGCACCTCGATGGGCTGCTCCGGTTCCTCCTCGCGGCTCTTGGCCGGGAAGTGCGGCGCGTGCTGGTTGATCAGGTTCTCCAGCGAGAGGCAGCGGTCGATGAAGGTCTCCACCGGCTCGATGCCCACCCGGTCGATGATGCGGCGGACGCGGGTGGCGTGATTCGCCATCTCGTCCATCATCTTGCGATTGGTGTGCTGGAAGCTGAAGTTGTTCTTGAAGAAGTCGACGTGGCCATAGACGTGGGCCATGACCAGCTTCTGGTCCACGTCCATGTTCGACTCGAGCAGGTAGGCGTAGGACGGGTTGTTGTTGATCACCATCTCGTAGATCTTCGACAGCCCGTACTCGTAGCCCTTGGAGAGCTGCTCGTACTCCATTCCGAACCGCCAGTGCGGATAGCGGTTGGGAAAGCCGCCGTAGGCGGCCACCATGTTGATCTCGTCGTAGCCCAGCACCTCGAAGATGGTCTCGTAGAAGTCGAGGCCGAACTCGCGCGCGTAGCCCTCGATCTCGCGCTGGATGTCGCTCAGGTGCGGCGGCAGCCGGGTGTCCTTGTTTTCGTTCATGGGGCGCTCAGCTGCCCTTCCCGAGGAAGTCCTTGATGGAGTTGTAGATGGCGTCCTTGTTGGCGATCTCCGAGAGCGCCACGTTCTCCACGCCCTCGAACGCCTCGCGCAGGTCCTTGAT
>DASSQZ010000037.1:0-17634 GCA_035702105.1 Myxococcales bacterium
GAGGGGTGCTGCGGGCCCATGTTGAGCAGCATGTCGCCCGAGATCTCGATGCGGCGGAGAACTTCCTTGTTCTCCATGTCCATGGTGGGCAGTTCCAGCCGCGTGCTCACTGCAGCACCTCTTTCTTCGGCGCCGCCGCCGCTTCCGCCGCCTTCTTCCGCAGCTCGTCGAGGCGCACGTAGCCTTCCAGCGAGTTCTCGCGGGTGGTGCTGATGTTGTGCCACTGCGGCTGCTCGGCGTAGTCCTTGCGCAGCGGGTGGCCCACCCAGTCGTCGGGCATCATGATGCGGCGCAGGTCCGGGTGTCCCTGGAACTGCACGCCCATCAGGTCGTACTGCTCGCGCTCCAGCCAGTCGGCGGACTTCCACACCGGCTCCACCGAGGCGACCTCCGGCTTGGCCCGGTCGAGCTGCGCCTTGACGATGAAGGCGTGCTGCTTCGCATAGCTCCAGAGGTGGTAGACGAGCTCGATCTGGTTCTTCTTCGGCCAGTCCACCGTGGAGAGGTTCATCAGGCAGTCGAAGGAGAGCTCCGGGTCCTCCTTGAGGAACCGGCAGATCTCCAGCACGTCGGCTGCGGGAACCACGACGAAGGCGTCCTTGTTGGCGGGGGCGAGGGGCCCGATGCGCTCGCCGAATTTCGCGGCGAGACGCTGCTGGATCTCTGCGAAGTTCATCTAGGCCATCACCTTGTAGTCGACGCCCAGCGAAGCCTCCGGCTGGCCGATCTGCTTGCGCACGGCGAACCAGCGCTCGCGGACGATCTTGTCCTGGACGCGGAGCAATCCTTCCGTCAGCGCCTCCGGGCGGGGCGGGCAGCCGGGCACGTAGATGTCCACCGGCACCAGCTTGTCCACGCCCTTGCAGACCGAATACGCGTACTGGAAGAGGCCGCCGCACGAGGCGCAGGAGCCCATGGAGATGACGTACTTGGGCTCGGCCATCTGCTCGTAGAGCAGGCGGCAGCGCTCGGCCATCTTGTAGGTGAGCGTGCCGGCGACGATCATGAGATCGCTCTGCCGCGGAGTGGCGCGGGGAACGCTGCCGAAGCGGTCGATGTCGGCCCGCGGTCCGCCGGTCTGCATCAGCTCGATGCCGCAACAGGCCAGCCCGAAGAGCAGGTAGAAGATGCTGCTCTTGCGCGCCAGGTTGATGATCTCGTCGATGAACGAGGTCTTGCTGGTGATGACCGAGCCGAAATCCTGTCCGTAGTCCTTCGCCATGTCTCTAGGCTGCCTTCTTCGATGGAGTTTGCGGAGGGGGCGTCTGCTTGCGGTCGCGCAGGCTGGAGAGGACGTCCTGCTTGAGGCCCTTGACCCACTCGAGGTCGCCCATCGCCCACACGTAGGCGAGGGCCACCGCGAGGATGACGACGAAGACGAAGATCTCGCCGAACGCCAGCAGGCCCTGGCCGTGGTCGATGAAGTACTTGTAGACCGAGGCCACCGGGTACATGAACGCGATCTCAACCTCGAAGATCACGAACACCAGCGCGATGAGATAGAAGCGCGGGTTGAAGTTGAACCAGGCCTGCCCGATGGGCTTCTCCCCGCATTCGTAGATCATCGACTTCTCGCGGGTGGGTGCGGCGGGGCGCAAAAAATGCCCCGCGAGAAGCGATCCGAAGACGAAGAGGACCGCCGTGGCCGAGAAGAGAAGCACGTTGGCGAAGTGAAAAGGCATTCACTCCCTCGGGAAAGCTGCGGAAATTGCGGGCAGAGTCTACGGTCAGGGGGGTCCAAGTCAAGCCGTGTCCCGCGGCGGCTGCGCTCCCTTGACGGCCTGCTGGCGCAGGCGTAGCGCTGCAGCGTGGACGCCGAGTCCCTGAACTTGCCGCGCTGGCCGGTGTCCCAGGCGGGCGGATTCCACGAGGTCTGGTTCGTTTCGGCGAGCGATCCGAGAGCCGGACTGGGCCTCTGGCTGCGCTACACGGTGGAGATGGGCCCCCACGGGCGCACCTGCGCCGTCTGGGGCGCATGGTTCGACCGCGACCACCCCGACCGCTGCATCGCGCTGAAGAACGACCTCGACGCTGCGGCAATCGGTCGCACCGGCGTCGAGATGGGCGGCAACGTGCTCTCCGCTGCGGGCTGCGGCGGCGAGGTCGAGGGCGCGGGGCACTCCCTGCGCTGGAGGCTTTCCTTTGGCCAGGGCGCGCAGCCCGAGGACTTCGTTCCTCTCTGGCTGTCACCGCTGGCCAGGCTGCGCGGCAGCGGATACGCGCTTCCCAGGCCGGCCACCACCGTCACCGGCGCGGTGGAGGTGGACGGGCGCATCATCGACGTGCAGCGCATGCCCGCGGGGCAGGCGCACTACTGGGGCCGCTCGCGCTGGCCGTCGTGGGCCTGGGCGCGCTGCTCCGGCTTCTCGGAGGATCCCGACGCGTCGCTGGATCTCCTCGACGTCGAGGGGCCCGGGGGCGCGAGGCTGCCGCTCTTCGTCTTCCGCTTCCGCGGCAAGGTGCATCGCTTCGGCGAATTGCCCTGGATGGCGCTGTCCAGGTCGCGGCCGGTGGCTCCCGCCTGGCACTTCTCCGCCGAGGATTCGGGCCTCGCCATCGACGGGGTGGCCCATGCTTCGCCCGGCCGGATGGTCCAGGTCGCGTATGGTGACGCGCTGCATTGCGCGAACACCGAAATCGCCGATCTGGAGGTGCGCGTACGCACCCGTGCGATGTTGGGCGCGCCTTGGCGACCGGAGGTCACATTGACCTCCAAATACGCAGCATCATTGGAGTTTTGTGGCCGGACGCCCGATCTGCGGGTCTCTCGGGGGCTGGTCGCCGTGCCTGCTGCTCAAGGGGAGGCACGGCCGGCCGGTTCTGTGGCAAGTTGAATGACCTGAGGGGTCCAAATGAACCGTCGCCTTCTTTCCCGTCTCGCGGTCGCTGGTCTCGCCGGCCTTTCGGCGTGCGTCGTGAACCTGAGCTTCGAGATGGACCAGCCCAACGTGGCGCTGGTTTCACCGGCTCAGGGAAGCGCGACGCAGAGCCTGCTCGTGAATCTCGGCAACTACCGTGAGGTCACCGAGCACAAGGACAACATCAAGAGCCTGGACCTCGACTACGTGGACGTGACCATCACCCGCGTGAACGCCGCCAACACTGCCAAGGTCCTCAACGGCACCCTCGCGCTCCGCCGCCAGCTCGCCGATCCGCCGGCGAGCGACGTGAAGGTGGGCGACCTGGTGAACTTCGCCGTCACCGTGAACAACACGGTGCGCATCCAGGGGAACCCGGCGCTGGACGCATTCCTGCTCGAGCAGCTCCACAACGGCGGCACCTTCTACGTGATCGCCAACGGCACCGTCGACGGCGCGGCCGACATGGTGCTGGACCTCAACCTCCACGCCAGCATCGGGTACGACACGGGGATGTTCTAGGCGCGGCCGCCGCAGGCGGCTTAGCGCCTATGCTTGTGGTGTTGAGCCGGCAGGGGTCTGGCCATGATTCTGCCCGCCGAAGGCGGGCTTTGCGGCTACGCCTGTGGTGTTGGGCTCCGGAGGAGCTCGCCCGCCGCCGCCTGGCGGGCGAGCGGGCTGACGCGGGAGATGCCCACGCCCTAGCTTTCCCTGCGTGGCCATCCTCCAGGCACTGATCAGCTACCTCGGCAGGTCGGCGGGGAAGGCGCTCAACGCCATCTTCGGGTGGGCGGTGCTGGCCCTCTTCGGCCGCACCTCGCCCAAGGAGCAGACGGTCCTCTCCGGCGTGGTGGCGGCGGCTGCCGCATGGCCGCTGCTGCTGCTCGGCGTGATCGTCCCCAAGGTCGCGCTGCTGGTGCTCGCCTTCGTTCCGCTCGCCAAAACGGTGCCGAGCCTCTGGCTGCGCCTGGTGTGGATTGCCCTCGCCATCCTGGTGCCGTTCGTGGTCGGCGCGGTGGTGGCCAGGCGCGGCGCGCAGGAGCACATGGACGAGCCGGGCTGGAAGAAGTTCTGGCGCGGCTTCCCGGTGACGCTGGCGCTGGCCTGCGCCTTCCTGCTCATGCTGGTGGTCGCGCCCATCCTCCGCATCGCCACCGTGCTGCGGCGCCGCGAGGTGGTGCGCGTGCCCGCGGTCATGGACAAGGGCCTGACCGCCGAAGCCATGGCCGCCCTGGCCGACGAGCTGGCGCGCAACGACGTGCGGCTGCAGCCCGCCAGGGCGCCCTGGTACCAGACCGCGCCGGCGAAGATCCTGCTGAAGATCGGCGGGGCGCCGTTCCAGTCCATGGCCAGCGAGCACGTGGAGTACCGCAAGAACGACCTGCTCGCGGTGACGGTGCTGCCCAACGAGACCATCCTGCGCGGCAAGCCGGACCTGGTGGCGCGCGCGCGGGCGCTCTGCGAAGAGGTGTACGGACCGCGCCCGGTGCTGCAGACCTTCGGCGCGGACTCGCGCGAGATCGAGCTGCACGCCAAGCGGGTGTGGAGCATCTACCTGGCCCAGCCCCGCGCGCACCGGCGCGCGGCGGTGCTGGAAGCGAGGCTGAGCGAGCTCGCGGCCGAGCTTGCCCGCAAGAACCTGCCCTGGGACGAGTGGCAGATCGTCTACCGGCTCTTGCTGCAACTGGACCGCGCGCTGCACGGCGACGAGCCGCTCCTGCGGCACGCGCAGAAAGAGGAGGAGCACATGGCGGACCACAAGGTTGCGCTGCCCGGACCGCGCAACATGGAGAAGCTGCCGGCGCGGCTCGGCGCCGATCGGGCGCTGCCCGTTTCGGTGGAAGGGATGAGCAACCGCGAGCTGGTGGGGCACATCGTGGAGAGCGCGACGCAGCTCGCGAAGAAGGAGGTCGAGCTGGCGAAGTCGGAGCTGCGCGCAGATCTGAAGAAGGAGGTGGCCATGGCCAAGGGCCTGGGCGTGGCCGGCCTCTGCGCGATCTGGACGGTGAGCCTGATGCTGGTGGCGGGCGCGCTCGCGCTCGGCACCGTGATTCCCGAATGGGCGGCCGCGCTGATCGTGGCTGCCGGCGTGCTGGCGGTGGGCACCGTCGCCGGCCTGGTCGGCTGGGGCAAGCGCGTCAAGGAGCCGCTGGAGTCCACGCGGCGCAGCCTGAAGGAGGACGCACTGTGGGCGAAGGAACGGCTCGCGTGAACGGAAACGGGAAGGCGGAGACGCGGCCTCCGCGCGAGATCGAGCGCGACATCGAGCACCTCCGCTCGCGGCTGGACAAGTCGCTGGCGGAGCTGGACCGGCGCCGCCACGAGCTGACCGACGTGCGGCTGCAGATGCAGCGCCATCCCGGCGTGTTCATCGGCGCCGGAGCGGTGGTGGCGGTGATGATCGGCGGCGTGGCCTTTGCCGTCTGGCGGTCGCGCAAGCGCGAGGAGCTGCCGCAGAAGGCGAGGCGGCTGCGCATCGCGGTGGGGCGCGCGGTGGACGACCCGAAGAAGGTCGCCCGGGGCGAGGCGCCGATCTGGGAGAAGATCGTCGCCGCGGTGGGGACCACCATCGCGGTGAACTTGACCAAGAAGATGATCGACCGGGCCTGGAGCTCCACGGTGCAGAGCAGGCCGGCGCGCTGAGGGGCGACGGCACGGCCCGTTGCGGGAGCGGGGGATGGCCGTGGGGTGGCGGGGGCGATGTCCGCCCATTCATGATCGACGGGCGCCGGGCGCGACGCGGGGGCGGAGTGCGCGCCTCCGCGGTGGCCCGCAGGCCGCCAGGGTGTGCGTCCGCGCGCTCCGAGCCTGGGCGCTGCTCCTCGCGGGCGCGGCCTGTTCCGGGCCGCCGGCACGGGCTCCCGCGGCAGAGCTCCGGATCTCGCCGGTGGAAGCAGAGCTCCGTCCCGGCGAGTCGCAGTCGTTCACGGCGCAGGGCGCGCAGGTGGCGTGGGCGGTGCAGGAGGGGCCGGCCGGCGGAAGCATCGACGGCAGCGGCCGGTACACCGCGCCCGCCGGCGCCGGCGCTTTCCATGTCGTCGCGCGGGACCTCGCCGACGGGACCCGCGTGGCGGTCGCGGCGGTGACGGTGGAAGAGCCGCCCGCGCAGACCATCGCCATCTCCATCTCGCCGCAGTCCGCGCGGGTGCCCGTTCGGGGTGGCCAGCAGTTCAGCGCCGCCGTGCAGGGGCCGGCCGGCGGCGTGAGCTGGTCGGTCGCGGAGAAGGCCGGCGGCACGGTCAGCGCGAACGGCCTGTACACGGCGCCCGCCGCTCCGGGGACGTTCCACGTCATCGCCGCCAGCGTCGCCGACCCTTCGCAGAGGTCCATCGCCGCCGTGACGGTGTTCCAGCGCGCCGCGATCTCGCTCGCGCCGCAGTCGGTGGCGCTGCTCGCGGGCGCGACGCAGCAGTTCTCGGCGCAGGTCTCGGGCAGCGCCGACCCGGCGGTGGTGTGGTCGGTGACCGAGGCGAACGGCGGCCGCATCACGCCGGGCGGCCTCTACACCGCGCCCGCGGCCGCCGGCACCTTCCACGTGGTCGGAACCGCCCGCGCCGATGCCGCGGTCTCGGCGGTGGCCACCGTCGCGGTGGCGGTTCCCGTGGAGGTGACGGTGAGTCCCTCGATGGTCGCGGTGGTGCCGGGGCAGACAGTCCGCTTCGCGGCGCGGGTCAGCGGCCTGGCCGACGAGAGGGTGACGTGGTCGGTCGAGGAAGCCGGCGCCGGCAGCATGGGCCCCGACGGCGCCTACACGGCGCCCGCGACGCCCGGCGCCGTCCACGTGACCGCGACGAGCGTGGCGGACCCGGCGCGGGTGGGCGCTGCCCTCGTGATCGTCCAGGCGCGCACCGACACCGTGGCGGTCTCGCCGGCCGACGTCCTGCTCGGCCCCGGCGGCGCGCTCCAGTTCGACGCCGCGCTCACTCCCGCGCTCGCCGACCGGCTCGTCACCTGGACGGTGGAAGAGGGCGCCGCGGGCGGGACGGTCAGCCCGACGGGCTTCTACGTCGCCCCCGCGGCGGCGGGCACCTTCCACGTGGTCGCGCGGGCGGAGGGAGACGGAACGGTCAGCATCGCGACGGTCCGCGTGGACGCGCAGATGATCTCGGTCAGCCTGTCGAACCCGTTCCTCTCCTCCCGGCTCACGGACGGCAGGACGACGGTTTCCTACAAGGCCACGGTGCACGGCACCGCCGACCCATCGGTCACCTGGTCGGTGGCCGAAGGCGCTGCGGGCGGAAGCGTGGATGCCAACGGCCTCTACGAGCCTCCCGATCATCCCGGCGTGTTTCACGTGGTGGCGACGAGCCGCGCCGATCCCACCCGGCCGGGCACCGCGACGTTCGTGCTCGAGCCCGGCCCCGGATCGGGGCCCGATCTGGTGGACAGGGGCGGGCAGGTGATGCCGGTCGCGCGGCTCTACCCGGTGTTCTGGGGAGCGCCCGCGGATTTTCCCGCCGACGCGCAGGCGGGGATCGAGAGCCTGTTCAAGGCCGCCGGCGCGAGCGCGGTTCTCGCTCACCTGGCCCAATATTTCCGCGGCGCGCTGGCGTCTGCTCCCTATGCGGCCACGCTGTTCGATCCCTCCGCTCCTCCGGCGAGCGAGCCAACCGGCGCCGAGGTCGCGGCGGCCGCATGCCGCGCTCTCGACGCCGCGGCCCAGGGACCCGCCACCGACGCGCTCTACGTGGTGTTCTCCAGCAACTTCCCCGCCGGCATGCACGGCTGCGCCTGGCACATCTGGAGCCTGTGCCACGACGTTCCCATCGTCATCGCGTTCGTCCCCGACGCGGGCGGGGACCCGGGAGGATGCCTGACCCTGGGCAAGGGCGCCCCGGCCAACGTCTCGGCTGCGACCGCGGCGATGCAATCCCTCGCGCTCCACGAGATCGTCGAGGCGATGACCGACCCGTTCCCTTATCAGGGCTGGGCCGATCCATTTTCCGCGGAAGCGGCGGACAAGTGCGCAGGGGATCTCGCGCTCACGCGGATGGGCAGCGAGGTGTTCCTGGTGCAGAGCGTGTGGTCGAACGCCGACCACCGCTGCGCCCGGTGAGCCGGCCTGTCGGGCGGGCCATCCCGGCCACTACATGTACAGCCCGCCGTTGACGCGGAGCACCTCGCCGGTGATGAAGGCGGCGCGGTCGGAGGCGAGAAAGGCGATGGCCTCGGCGATCTCGCGCGGCGTGCCGGCGCGGCCCAGCGGCGCGCTCTCGGCCATGGCCTTCTTCGCCGCCTCGGGCAGGTCCCTGGTCATGTCGGTCTCGATCCAGCCCGGGCTCACCGCGTTGACGCGGATGTTCCGGCTGCCCAGCTCGCGGGCCAGCGACTTGGTGAGGCCGATCAATCCCGCCTTGGCCATTGAATACGCGGTCTGGCCGGCATTGCCTTGTTCGCCCACCACGCTGGTCAGGTTCACGATTGCCCCCCAGCGCTGCTTCATCATCTGCCGCGCCGCCGCCTTGGAGAGATGGAAGGCGCTGGCGAGGTCCACGTCGAGCGTGCGGCGCAGGTCCTCGGTCTTGTAGCGGAGGATGAGGCCGTCCACCGAGATGCCCGCGTTGTTCACCAGCACGTGCAGCCCGCCCAGGCTGGTCACCGCCTCGTCCACCGCCTTGCCGCACGCCTCGGGGCTGGCCACGGCGAACTGGAGCAGGTGGACCGCCGGCGCGCCCGCCTTCTCGCACTCGGCCTTCGCTTCGTTGGCGGCAGCGTCGTTGCCCGCGTAGGCGATGGCGACCTTCGCGCCGCCCTCGGCCAGCCGGACCGCCGCCGCCCGCCCGATGCCGCGCGACCCGCCCGTCACCAACGCCACCTTGTTCTCGAATTCCCTGGCCATGCCGTCCTCGGAAGGAGAGGGGCGCCCGCTCTATCGCACTCGCGAGAGAGCAGCAACGGGGACGCGGCGGGAGTTGTGGAGCGGCCGGCGCGAGCGGAGGGCAGGTGTGGCCGGCGGCGGGATGGGCGATCTTGAAAGGGCGGACGGGGCCGGGTGCAGGGCGGGCGGTTGGGTTCGCCGCGGCCAACCCCGGCGATCGCGGCCGGCCGTGGATCGCCTCGAGGCGCCGCCGCCTCGCCCCGCCTCGCGCCGCTGCCTCGCGCCGCTGCCTCGCGCCGCTGCCTCGCTGGATGTGCGCCCAATCAAGTTGGCGGCGGCAAGGGGGCCAGCGCGAATGCCGATCAGCGAGCGCTCGACCGGCAGACAACCGCTCTTCGGAGCGGCGCCGGGTGGCGGCCGCCGAGCGAGTGGCTACCCGCAGTCGCGAATCGAGCCACAGTCGGAGTGGACCCGGGAGCGCGGCCGCGCACGTTCCCGGGGAGCGCGGCCGCGTATCCTGGGGAGCGCCGCCACCATCCACGCCTCGGCGGCCGTCACGTCCGGGCGGCCACGCCGGGACGTCACCGCGTGCGCGGTCCGCGTCCCAATCCGAAGATGACGCCGTCCAGTTTCGGCGTCTTGGGCCGCGTGTCCATCGTGTCCGGCGCACGTTTCGTGGCGGGCGCGACCGGCCGTCCTCGAGCGAGGTCGTCCGCGGTCAGTTCGCGCCAATCGAACCTGTCTGGCCTTGGCTCGCCGGCCGCGAACGCACAGAGCAGCGCCTGCGCCGCCGAGGCGTCGAGGCGCTCGTGCTGGTAGATGCGGAAGCGGCCAGTCCTGGTCGCGATTGCGGCTTCCGCGGCGGGACCCTGGTGGGAATGCCCGGCGACGGACTGCCGCGCATGGGTTCCGGAATGGTCGCGCCACTCGACCGTGAATGAAGATCCGTCGCCACCGGCCTGGGCGAAGTCGCCGGCGAGTCCGTCGAGGATCACGTACGTCGGCCCGTACGCCGAGAGTCGGTGCACGGCCGAAGAGGCCGCTTCGAAGGATGGCGTGCGCTGCGGCGGCTCGCCCTGGAACGTGAGCTTCAGGCCGTGCCGCACCGCGGGCCAGTACGCCCAGTGCACCCGCGAACCCGCGTTCGCTTGCGTCGAGCAGTGATCTCGAGCGTAGGCCCATGGCCGCGCCTCGCCCTTCGTCACGAGGTAGAAGTCCAGCTCGCGGGCCACCGCGGAGCACGCCTCCTTCCATTGCGCCTGCCGGCGATCGCCGTCGAACTTCACCAGGAACGTCTCCTCGCCGTCCCAGGCCACCGCCGCAACCCGGAATCCGGACCCGAGGCCATCAGACTCGGCGTACGAGAGCACCAGATGCTCCGCGCCCGGAGCAAAGTCAGCGTTGATCCACCTGAACCGCGTCGTCGGAGCGTCGCCGATGAGAATTGCCGCCTCAGGCGTGAGCCTGACGAAACCGCCCGGATCCTTGCGACGCACGACTACCGGTTCAACGAGGCGCCGGGGCCGCTCGAGGATCCAGGCGTAGGAGCCGACCGGCAGTGGCTCGTGGGCGGGGAGATGTGCGCCCGCGGCATGGTCGACCAGGTCTTGCCGGGTCAGTGGGCCGATGCAGTCGACGAGCTCGCACCGCGCCACCACCGTCTCGCCTGCGGCGATCGCGATGGCTCCCCTCACGGCCGTGGAATCGGGACGGACCTCCCAGGTCTTCCGTCCTGCGATCAGCAGGTCCGCACTGTCTCGATCGATGACGAGGGCATGCGTGGGTCGGCTGGGGAGGGTCATGGGCCTGGTGAGGAGCAACGTTCGTGCCGGCTCGTCGGGAATCGTGAGCGCGCCGAAGGACCTGAGGAATCGATACTGGAAGCCGCAGCGCTCAGGAGAGGGCTCGCGGGGCCCGCAAGACATGCGCGTCGTGGCCGCGCCGCCAGCGATGTGCTCCGCGGGACGCGCGCGACGCAAGTCTTCGTCTTGCCGCCGACGTCAGCCCGCAAGGCGGAGTCCGTCGTTCGCGAGCATCACGCCGACTCGCAGCATCCACCATTGCGGACGCGCGACGAGCGCCGGGTTGCCCTGCGCGGACGCCGAGCAATACGGATCCAGCCCATTCGTGCCCCCATCGCGGCACAACCCGTGCGCGCGCCAGTTCTCCAGCACATACCGCACCGCGTTCGCTGCTTCCCGCGGCGAGCGGAGCAGGTGCGCGTGGTAGCGATCGGCAAACACCGGCCCGCGGCGGCGCATCACCCGGTTGAGCGCGCGCGCCATCCGGACCTCGAGGCCCTTCATGGCGCGGCCCAACTGGACGGCGTCCGGCGCCTCGACGATGAGGTGGATGTGGTTGCCCTGGACCGAGAAGTGGACCAACCGGTAGCCGAACCGCTCGCACCCGCGCTGGAACGCGCGCCGGAGCGCCCGGAAACAACGGTGCGTCCGCAGGTTCCAGACCTCCGCCCGCAGCCGGAGCGTCACGTGGAGCGCGCCATGCCGGAACCGCCGCCGCGGCCGGTGCGGGACGTTCCTGCGCGCCGACCTCCGCTTGCGCCCGGCGTGAGCCCGAGCGCCGCCCCATTGCCTCAATGGAAGCTGCTGTTGCTTCGGAATCATGGCGTCCACGGTACAGAAGGGGTCCGACATTCGCGGGCAGCCGGCCCGGGTCGCTGCTCAGGGGGTCCCGGTTAGGATTGGGAATTGGCATTCGGCCAGCCAACTTGATTGCGCGTACAACCGCGCCGCCCGGTCCTGGATCGCGGCGGAGCAGGATCGCGGGTCCGCCGCGCCGGATGTGCGCCGATTCAAGTCCGGTGGCAGATGGGGCCCGCGGCCGATTGCCGACCCCGGCGTAAGTCGCGTCCACCCCGCGCGCCCCGGCCCTCATCGATGGAGGCTCGCGAATGCCTCCGCAATCCGGGGTGGCGCGTTCGGGCGCTCGTACATCCGCTCCATGAACCCGCGCAGGCGAGGCAGGTTGTCGAGCAGCTTGTGGTCCTTCAGGACCGCCGCCATGTCGAGCGTGTAGGCCGCGACGAAGTCGGCCACCGTCACGCCGTCGCCGACGAGGAACTGGCGGCCGTCCATGTGCGCCTCCAGCACCGCCGCCATCTCGAGGAAGTCCTGGCGCGCGATCGGGATCTCCGCGGCGAGGCGCTTCTCCGGTGGGTAGAGCGAAGTGTGCCGCGCGATCCGCCAGATCGGCTGCTCCAGCTCGGTCGCGGAGAAGAGGAGCCATCGGTAGACCTCCGCCCGTGAACGGAGCCCGGTGGGGAGCAAGCCCTTCTCGGGGTACTTCTCCGCCAGGTAGAGGACGATCGCGACCGACTCCGTGAGAACGAGATCGTCATCGACGAGGACCGGCAGCTTTCCAGCAGGGTTCATGGCGAGAAACCCAGGCCGCCGATGTTCGCCCCTGGTGGGGTCCACGTCGACGAGCTCGAACTCGACGTCCAGCTCGCGCAGCGTCCAGAGGACGCGGGCCGAACGGGTGGGAGGGTACCCATAGAGCTTCATGGCGAGTGTCTCCTTCGGCCGGAGCGTAGACCAGGAAGCGCCGCCCGCGGTTGCCTCGCAAATCCGCTTCTGCTAACCCCGCCGTCCCGTGCGGATCGGTCTCATCGGACTCGGCGCCATCGGCGGCGTGACGGCCCAGCGCCTCCTCGCCGCGGGGAGCGACGTCACCCTCGCGGCCGGGCGCCACGCCGCGGTGATGCGCGAGAAGTTTCCCGACGCGCGGGTCGGCGAGACGCTGCCGCCCGGAGAGGATGGCCCCTACGACCTGATCCTCCTCTGCGTCCGCACCGCCGAGACCGAGAGCGCCCTCGCGCCTGCCGCGCCGCTGCTGGCGCCGGACGGAGCGGTGGTCTGCCTGCAGAACGGCCTGCCGGAGGAGCGCGCCGCGCGCATCGTCGGCATGGGCCGCGTGCTCGGGACGGTGATCGGCTGGTCGGCCACCATGATCGCGCCGGGCGAGTACCTGGTCACCGGCAACGGCAGCTTCACCCTGGGGGGCGCCTCGCCGCGTCTCGAGCACGCCCGCTTCGTGCTCTCGCAGGCGTTCCCGGTGTCGGTCACGCACAACCTCGCCGGGGCGCGCTGGAGCAAGCTGGCCATCAGTTGCGCCATGTCCACGCTGGGCGCCGTGAGCGGCCTCTCGCTGGGCGAGCTGGCGGCGAAACGGCACACCCGCGAGGTGGCGCTGCGGATCATGGAAGAGGTGGTGAAGGCCGCGCATGCGCGGCACGTGACGCTGGAGCCGGTGGCCGGCGTGAGCCCCGACCGCCTGGTGCAGCTGCCGCGGCCGCTCGCTCACCTGTTCATCTGGCTCGCCGCGCGCCGCCGTCCGAAGCAGAAATCCGGGATGATCGCGCTGCTGCGCGCCGGCCGGCCCGCCGGGGTGGAAGACCTCAACGCGCTCGTCGACGGGCCGCTCAACCGCAAGCTGGTGGACCAGGTGCACGAGATCGAGCGCGGCACCCGCCCCATCTCTCCCAGGAACATCGAGGAGCTCGATTGACCTCCGCCCGGCGCGCCCTCGGCCGGGCAGGCGCAGGCCTCGCAATCCTCGCGATCCACCCCGCGATGCACCGCGTTGACACTGGATCCCCCCGCGGCTATTTTCCGCCGCCCTGACGATGGACTACCTCTCCGCCTACATCCCGATCCTCGTCCTGCTGCTCATCGCCGGCGTCCTCTGCCTGGCCATCGGCATCCTCGCAACCAAGCTGGGCCCCCGCCGCATCACCCGCATCAAGGAGACCGCCTTCGAGTGCGGCTCGCCCACCACCGGCGACCCGCACGCGCGGCACTCGGTCAAGTTCTACCTGGTGGCGCTGCTCTTCATCGTCTTCGACATCGAGAGCGTGTTCATCTACCCGTGGGGCGCGCTCCTGCGCGACTTCCAGGCCGACGGCGTGGGCTGGTTCGCCTACGTGGAGATGCTCTCCTTCATGGTCACGCTGGCCCTGGGCCTCGTCTATGTCTGGCGCAAGGGCGCGCTGGAGTTCAACACGTGAGCGACACGCGCCTGCCCATTCTCCATTCCGAGGGAAACCAGCCGGAGTCGGCGCGCCTGGGGGGCGAGGAGAACAACGTCCCGGTGCTGCTCTCGCGCCTGGACGAAAGCATCGGCTTCTTCGAGAAGAACCTCTCCAACGCGCTGGGCTGGGCGCGCGCCAACTCCATCTTCCAGTACCCCTTCGTCACCGCCTGCTGCGGCATGGAGTACATGAGCGCGATGGCGGGCCGCTACGACATCGCCCGCTTCGGCGCCGAGTTCCCGCGCTTCTCTCCCCGCCAGGCGGATTTGTTGATGATCGTGGGCACCATCAACGTGAAGCAGTCGCCGGTGCTCAAGCGCGTCTACGACCAGATGGCCGAGCCCAAGTGGGTGATGGCCTTCGGCGTCTGCGCCAGCTCGGGCGGCTTCTACGACAACTACGCCACCGTGCAGGGCGCCGACCGCGTCATCCCGGTGGACGTCTACGTGCCGGGCTGCCCGCCCCGCCCCGAGCAGGTGCTCGACGGCCTGCGGATCCTGCAGCAGAAGATCCAGTCGCAGCGCCACCGCGCCGCCTCGCTGGAGAAGGCGCCGGACGTGGACATGAAGTCCCTCGAAGGCAAGAGACGGAGCTTCCTCGGCAAGCTCCTCGGGAAGTAGGCATGTCGCAAGCGCTCATCGAGCTGGTCCGGGAGAAGTTCCCCGAGGCGGCCGGAAGCTCCCACCGCGGCGACGAGGTGATCAACGTCCGCCGCGAGCAGCTGGTCGAGATCGTCGGCTTCCTCCGCAACGACCCCGCGGCGGACATGAAGCTGCTCCGCGACATCGTCGGCATCGACCTGCTCACCTACCGGACGGAGATGACCGGCGGCGGATCCTTGTCTTCCATCGAGGTGCCGGCGTACGCGGTGCAGAACAAGCCCGCCGTCGAGCCGCGCTTCTACGTCGCCTACAACCTCTATTCGATCACCCGCAAGCACTCGCTGCGCGTGCGCGTGGACCTGCGCAGCGACGACGTGAAGGTGCCCTCCATCACCTCGCTCTACAAGACCGCCGACTGGTGGGAGCGCTACGTCTTCGACATGTTCGGGTTCGAGTTCACCGGCCACCCGAACCTCAAGCGGCTGCTCATGTACCCGGAGTTCGTGGGCCATCCGCTGCGCAAGGACTACCCGGCGCGCAAGCGGCAGCCCCTGGTGCAGGAGCAGGACTTTCCCGACCTCATCCGCGGCCCCGGGCCGGGCCCCGGCGGCGCGGGCGTGCCCATGAGCCAGACGCACGTGGGCCGGCGCAACGTGGACCCCAACACCTATGACTGAGCCCGATCGACGCGCCGAAGGCGCCACCTCGGCGTCCCCTGGGTTCTCGGGGACTGAGCCTGCGCACGACCCCCACGCGCCGGACCCGCTCTCCCTCGACGCGGAGATGCCGTCGTCCTTGATGACGGTGAACCTGGGCCCCTCGCACCCCGCCATGCACGGCACGGTGCGCATGGTGGTGACGCTCGACGGCGAGACCATCGTCGAGGCGGTCCCGGAGATCGGCTTTCTCCACCGCGGCTTCTCCAAGAGCTCGGAGAACTCCACCTGGCACCAGGTGCTGCCCTACACCGATCGGCTCAACTACGTCTCGCCCATCCTCAACAACACCGGCTACATCATGGGCGTCGAGAAGCTCATCGGCATCAAGCCCACCGAGCGCGCCGAGTACCTGCGCGTGCTGGGCGGCGAGATCTGCCGCATCTGCGATCACCTCACCTGCATCGGCGCCATCGGGCTGGAGCTGGGGGCGTACACCGTCTTCCTCTACGCCATCGAGGCGCGCGAGCTCCTCTGGGACCGCATCGCCGAGCTGTGCGGCGCGCGGGTGACGGTGAGCTGGACGCGCATCGGCGGGGTGGCCACCGACATGCCGGCGGGCTGGGACGGCCGGCTGCGCGACTGCCTGCCGCGCGTCCTGGAGCTGACCAACGAGATCGACACGCTCCTCACCCGCAACCGCATCTTCGTCGACCGCACCCGCAACATCGGCGTCATCTCCGCCGAGGAGGCCGTCGACTGGGGCTTCACCGGCCCCTGCCTGCGCGCAACCGGCGTGAACTACGACGTGCGCAAGGCCCATCCCTACTCGGTCTACGACCGCATGGACTTCGAGATTCCCCTCGGAAGCCGCGGCGACACCTACGACCGCTACGTGCTGCGCATCGAGGAGATCCGCCAGTCGCACCGCATCATCCTCCAGTGCCTTTCGCAGATGCCGCCCGGCCCCATCATCGGCGACGACTGGCGCTACGCGCTTCCGCCCAAGAAGGAGGTCTTCAACTCCATCGAAGGCGTGATGGCGCACTTCAAGCTGATCATGGAAGGCATCATGGTGCCGGCGGGCGAGGTCTACGTCTACACCGAGGGCGCCAATGGAGAGCTGGGCTTCCACATCGTCTCCAACGGCAAGGGCAAGCCCTACGCCATCCAGGTGCGAGGGCCGGGCCTCCCCATCCTCTCGGCGCTGCCGCGGCTGATCAAGGGGCACGCGGTGGCCGACCTGATTCCCATCTTCGACTCCATCAACATGATCGGCGGCGAGGTCGAGCAATGAGCGATCAGATGCCTCCGCCTTCGGCTCCGGCCCGCCCGCCGGGGGACCCGTCGGGCTCCGGGGGAGCCGTCAACACCGCGGGAGGACAGCCCGGAGCCGCCCAGGGGCAGGCCGCCATTCCCGCGCCGGCGAAGACGGTCAAGGTGTTCGTCGACGGCGTGGAGGTGATCGCCGACGCGCGCGACAACCTGATCGAGGCGGCGCGGCGCATCGGCGTGGCCATTCCCTACTTCTGCTACCACCCGCGCCTCTCCATCGCCGGCCAGTGCCGCCTCTGCCTGGTGGAGACCAGCGACGCGCCGGGCCGCCTGGTGCCCGGCTGCCAGGTGCGGGTGAAGGAGGGCCTGAAGATCATCACGAACTCCCCCGCGGTAAAGGACAACCAGCGCGGGAACATGGAGTTCCATCTCGTCAACCACCCGGTGGACTGCGCCATCTGCGACCAGAGCGGCGAGTGCAAGCTCCAGGACAACTACATGGAGTACGACCACCAGCCCTCGCGCATCCGCGTCTACAAGCTGAACAAGCCAAAGCGCGAGATCTTCGGGCCGCAAGTCGTCTACGACGCCGAGCGCTGCATCATGTGCACGCGCTGCGTGCGCTTCATGGACGAGATCGCGAAGGAGCCGCAGCTCGCGGTGGTGCAGCGCGGCACCTACTCCTTGATCAGCATCTTCCCCGGCCAGCCCCTCGACTCGCAGTACAGCGGCAACACCGTGGACCTCTGCCCTGTGGGCGCGCTGCTCAACCGGGACTTCCGCTTCCAGTCGCGGGTCTGGTTCATCAACAAGAGCCCCGCCGTCTGCACCGGCTGCAGCAACGGCTGCAACGTCTACGTCGAGTCGCGCGGCAACCTGATCTACCGCCTGCTCCCGCGCCGCAACGAAGAGGTGAACCAGGTCTGGATGTGCGACGAGGGCCGCCTCAGCTATCACGCCACCAACGAGCAGCGGGTGGAGTGGGCGCGCGTGGGCCAGGGCAACACCGCCGAGTCGGTGGGCCCGCGCCTCGCGCTGGAAAAGGCGGTGGAGCTGCTCCGGCCGCTGCAGGGCAAGGGCGGCCTGGGCATCTACGTCTCCGCCCAGTGCACCAACGAGGAGGCGGTGGCCGCGTTCCAGCTCGGCGCGCACCTGGGCGCGCAGCGCTACTTCACCGGCGGCGCGCCCGACGGCTACCAGGACGACTTCCTCATCCGCGCCGACAAGAACCCCAACCGCAAGGGCCTGGCCCTGGCGGCCGAGGCGTTCGGGGTGAAGCTGGAAGAAGAGGTGCGGGGCGTGAAGGCGCTCTTCGCCATGCGCACGGCGGGGCTCTCGACCGACAAGCTCTCCGGCGTGGAGGTGTTCGTCGTCG
>DASSQZ010000038.1:0-12291 GCA_035702105.1 Myxococcales bacterium
TGCCCGGGCCCCAGGAGTTGAAGACGGCCTTTGTCGACGCGTCGAGCGCCGGCGACAGGGCGACGATGGCGCCCACGTTGAGGTCGCGGTTGGGCCAACCGTCGAGGCGCTTGCCGATGCCTTGGGCAAATGAGTTGTCGACCGTCGAGTGGCAGAGGGCGCAGGTGAAGCCGACGTGCGTCAGCGTGTCCTTGCCGCCCACCGTCTCGACCGTTCCCTTGACGCCGAGGACGGCGTTGAGCTTCAGCAGGGCGATGGTGGTGGCGGGATCGGTCAGGCTGACGGCCCCGGACTGGATGCCCGCGACCACGCTCGCAGGCAGCGCCTCCGCGTCGACCTTGAGACCGACCTTCAGCGCGGTCGTGGGATCCACCGTCGAGACCACCTGCTCCATGTGCAGGACGTCGGTCCACTTGCTCTCGTCACCGAAGGTGTCGAAGCGGAAGGTCTGCTGGCCATCGGCGATGAGCTTTGCGTTGTCGTTGCCGCCGCAGGCTGCGAGCCCCCCGGCGACGAGGCAGAGGAGCCCCGCCCGGCGCAGCAGGTGCCGCAGGGGCAGCCGGGCGCGGTCCGACGAGCCGGAATGCAGACGTCTCGACGTCTTCGTGATGCGGGGAGCACTCCTGTTCCAGGAACTGGCATTGGGGCGCATTTTTTCGTTCCACCTTTCAGCGAGATTTCAAAACTCCTGCAAACCCATCTTTTGGCGGGGAAGGACAGCTCGCGCGGCCGACTTGGGGACGGATCGGCGTTTTGGCAAGTGCCAGCGGCTTCCCTCTCCTTCCTTCGCGACCGGGATGGAGAGCGAGCATGCGAAAAGGTGCCCGGCGCGGGAACCTTGGAACGCGTACGGACTCAGTTGCTCAATGCTGGCAATGCGCGCAGTAATGCGTGACGCGCCGGATGGTGGTGCTGCGAATGGGCTCGCCGCACACGAGGCATGGTTTGCCCACCCGCCCGTAGACCCACAGGCGCTCCGCTGACAACCCGGCGCGCGACGTGCGAGGTCCCGTCGTGCGATTGCGCAGGAGAAGTTGCCGGCAGCGATCGATGAGCGCGGCGAGCGCTTCGTCGTCGAGGGAGCCTGCCGTCCGGAACGGATCGCGCCGCTCGAGAAAGAGCGCCTCGCACTTGATCACGTTGCCCACCCCGGACATGGCCGACTGATCGAGCAGGGCCTCTTCCAGCGACGCGTCGGGAAGCCGCCGCAGGCGCCGCAGCGCTTCGCCCGCGTCGAAGGCGTCGGCGGTGGCGTCGGGACCCAGGTTCGACAGGCGCTCCTCGCGCAGCCACTCCACCACCGGCGCGGCGAAGCACACGGCGACGAAGCCGTTGTCCGCGTGCAATTCGACGCGAGCCTGGAACGCGGGCCTCCGCCACTTCTCGCCTTCGCGGTACAGGTGCCACGAGCCGTGCAGCATCATGTGCGTCCGCAGCGTCCGGCCGCCCTCGAAACGCACCAGCAGATTCTTCCCGCGGGCAGTCACGTCGGTCACGCGCTCACCCACCGGGCCGCGGCCCAGCTTCTCGCTGCGAAAGCCCGTCACACGGGCGCCCTGCAGCGCCTTGCGCAGGGTGGTTGCGGCGCGGAAGATGGTGTCGCCCTCAGGCATCTTCCTCTTCGGCGGCCTCCTCGACTTCCGCCGCCGGCAGGTCGCGCGCGAGCGGCGCCCGCTTGAGGTAGCCCTTGATGCCGGCGGTGAAGCCGGCCGCCTTCAACTCCGGCGCCAGCCGCGCGGCGTTCACGTCCTCTCCGTCCACGCGGGCGATCAGGAGCGCCTTGCGCCGTCCTTCGTCCACCAGCGCCGCCAGCGCCCGGGCCAGCGCGCGCGCACACTGTCCGTGCGCCGGCTCCTCCTCCGGCAGGAAGGTGTGCAGGTTGTGCTCGCCGCGCCCCAGCCAGCCGATCAGCGCTCCGTCGTGCAGCACCACCTGCGCGCCGGCTGCCCGCTGCGCGCGGGATTCGCCGTCCTCGCCCTTGCGCGGCCAGGGCAGGGTGGCTCCGTACGGGTTCGCGGGATCGGTGGCGGCGATCACCAGCGTGAGCGGTTCCTGGCCGGCACCCGGCTCCCGGAAGCTGCGCAGCCTCTCCTCCGCACCGGGCACCGCGAACTGTGCCCCGCCGAGGCCGGCGACGAAGTAGCCGCGTCGCGCCCGGCCGCCCTCTTCCATCACCTTGAGCACCGGATAGACGGCGGAGAAGCCGCCGGCCACGTCCTCGGCCTGCACTGCCTCGCGCGTCACGACGCCATGGCGCGCGAGCAGCGTCTGCGCCAGCGCTGCCGCGCGCTCTGCGGGCGTGCCGGACGGTGGGGGCAAGAGCGACCAGCGCCCTTCGCTGCCGGGCGGGCCGATGCGGCGCGACCGGAAGGGACGGCCGAAGTGCGCGGCGCGACGATCCCTGGGCTCACCCTGCAGGTACGAGCGCAGCGGCGCCAGCGTATCGTTGGTCACCTCCCCGGCCCAGACCAGGTCCCAGAGCGCCTTGACCAGGTCCGCCGGGAACGCGCCCGTCCGCGCCTGCAGGTCGGCGAAGAACGTGGCGCCGCGCTCGCGCAGCTCGGCCCGGAGCTTCTCGCAGAGCTCGCCGGGCGCCTTCGCGGGCGGCGGCGCGAGCAGCCGGTAATGGTCGGTCAGGTAGAGGGCCACCCTGCCGTCGCGGCTGCCCAATGGCTCGATGCCGCGCCAGATCAGCTCGCCGGCGGAGAAGAGCACGTCCAGGTCCCCGGGGCGCAGCGGCTGGATGCGCGCCGGCAGGACCTCGCGCTCGAGCGAGCTGGCCAGAAGCGGCGCGCCCTGCAGTTGCTCGACGGCGCCCAGCAGGGCGTCGAGCCCGCGCCGGGGCCGCGACAGCCCCTGCCAATCGGCGAGGAAGCGCGCCAGCGCCGCAGGTTCCACCGGCTCCACCTGCTGGCGCAGCCTCGCCAGCGAGCGCCGCTTGAGCGCCTTGAGCACCTCCGCGTCCACCCACTCCCGGCCGCGCCCTCCGGGCAGGAACTCGCCCTCGAGCACCCGGTCCTGCGAACGGAGCCGCTCCAGGGCGGCGTGGATCACCGCCGTGCCCACGCCCCAGCGCGCCGCCAGCTCCTCTGCCCGGAAGGGCCCGTGCGTGCGCGCCCAGCGCGAGACCAGATCCCCGAGCGCATCGGCGACCGGCTCGAGGAGCTCGCGGGGCAGTCCCGGCGGGGGCGGAACGCCCAGCCCGTCGCGCACGCGCGCGGCGTCCTCGGCGGCGACCCAGCGCCTCTCGCCCGCCAGCGTCACCGCAAAGGCGCGCCGCTGGAGGATGAGCTCGTCGAGGGGCGGCGTGCCCTCGAAGCGCCGGGCCACCTCCGCCTCGGAGAGGTCGCCGAGCTGCAGCAGCAGATCGTGCAGCCCGTCCACCCCGTGGGCCGGCCTCGACAGCCGCTGCGCCGCCGCCTCGTGCTGGACGATGGCCTCTGCATCGAGCAGCTCGCGCAGCTCCGCCTCGCCGAGCAGCTCGCGGAGCTGCGCCTGGTCCACCGAGAGCGCCTGCGCCCGGCGCTCGGCCAGTGGAGCGTCGCCGTCGTAGATGAAGTTGGCGACGTAGGAGAAGAGCAGGGAGGAAGCGAACGGCGACGGCGTGCGCGAGTCCACCGTCGTCACCCGCAGGCGGCGGTCCTGCACGCGCCGCAGCGTCTCCTGGAGGCCGGGCAGGTCGAACACGTCGCGCAGGCACTCGCGATAGGTCTCGAGCAGGAGCGGGAAGCTGCCGTAGCGCGACGCAATCTGGAGAAGATCGCGGGCGCGCTTGCGCTGCGCCCAGAGCGGGCTGCGGCGGCCGGGATGGCGCCGCGGCAGGAGGAGCGCGCGAGCGGCGTTCTCCCGGAAGCGCGCCGCGAACAGCGAGGTGGTGCCGAGCGCCTGCACGACGAGATCCTCCACCTCCTCGGGCCGGGGAAAGAACAGCTCCACCTCCGGCGGCGCGTCGGCTTCCGGCACGCGGAAGACCATGCCGTCGTCGCTCCACATCGTCTCCACTTCCAGGCCGCGATCGGCCTCGATGCGGCGCACCACCGCGGTGGTCCAGGGGGCGTGGATGCGGGCGCCGAAGGGAGTGAGCACGCAGACCCGGAAGTCGCCGGTGTCGTCGACGTAGCGCTCCACCACCACGGTCTCGTCGCTGGGCACCTCGCCGGTGGCGTCGGCCTGGTCGTGGAGATAGTCGAGCAGGTTCTTCGCCGCGCGCTCGTCCAGGCCGGAGGCGCGCAGCCGCTGCAGCGCCCTGGCCGCCGGCGCGCGCGCAAGCTCGCGCGAGAGCCGGCCCACGTGCATTCCGAACTCGAGCGGCCGCCCGGGCCGGTCGCCGTGCCAGAAGGGCATCTTGCCCGGCTGCCCGGGAGCGGGGCTGACCATCACCTTGTCCTGGGTGATCTCCTCGATGCGCCAGCTCGACGCGCCCAGGACGAAGACGTCGCCCTCGCGCGACTCGAAGACCATCTCCTCGTCGAGCTCGCCGACCCTGCGCTGCTTGCCTCCAATGCTCCGGCCTGCGGCCTCCGCCCGCCCCGGGGCAGAGCCCCGGGGCTCCGCCCCGGTTTCCAGGAAGACCCCGTACAGCCCGCGGTCCGGAATCGTCCCGGCGTTGGCGACGGCGACGCGCGCCGCTCCTTCGCGGGCGCGCAAGGTGCCGGCGATGCGGTCCCAGGTGAGGCGCGGCCGCAGCTCGGCGAACTCGTCGGAAGGATAGCGCCCCGAGAGCATGTCGAGCACGCCCTCGAAGGACGCGCGGGGCAGGTCCGCGAACGGCGCCGCCCGCCGCACCAGCGCGAAGACCTCGTCCACCTTCCAGACGCCGTCCGAGGCGATCGCCACCACCTGCTGCGCGAGCACGTCGAGCGGGTTGCGGGGATAGAACGTCTCCTCGACCTGGCCCAGCGCCATGCCCGCCGCCGCCGCGGCGCTGCAGAGGAGGTCGCCGCGGTGCTTGGGAAAGACCACGCCCCTGGGCACACCGCCCACGTGGTGCGAGGCCCGCCCGATGCGCTGCAGGCCCGAGGCGATCGAGGGGGGCGACTCGATCTGCACCACCAGGTCCACCGCCCCCATGTCGATGCCCAGCTCCAGGGACGAGGTGGCGACGATGGCGGGCAGCGCGCCGCGCTTGAGGCGGTCCTCCATCTCCTGCCGCTTGTCGCGGGCCACCGACCCGTGATGGGCGAGCGCGACCTCGGCTCCGGCCAGCTCGTTGAGCGCTCCGGCGAGCCGCTCCGCCAGCCTGCGCGAGTTGACGAAGATCATGGTGGAGCGGTGCTCGCGGACGAGCTCGAGCAGGCGCGGGTGGATGGAAGGCCAGATGCTGCGCCGCTGCGGTCCCTGCGAGGCGGGCCCCGAGGGCAGCTCCGGGTCCAGCTCGCCGAGCCTCGACATGTCGTCGACCGGCACCTCCACCCGCACCTCGAGCTGCCGCTTCGAGCCCGCGTCCACGATGGTGACCGGCCGCGCCTTCCACTTCTTGCCCGAAGGCTCGCCTCCGCCGAGGAGCCGCGCCACCTCGTCGAGCGGCCGCTGGGTGGCGGAGAGGCCGATGCGCTGCAGGTCGCGCCCTGCGAGCCACTGCAGCCGCTCCAGCGAGAGGAACAGATGCGCGCCGCGCTTGGTTGCGACGAGCGAATGGATCTCGTCGACGATCACCGTCTCGGCGCTGCGGAGCACCTCGCGCGCCTGCGAGGTGAGCATCAGGTAGAGCGACTCCGGCGTGGTGATGAGGATGTCCGGCGGCGCGCGCAACATTTGCGCCCGCTCGCTGGAGGGGGTGTCGCCCGTCCGGATGCCGATGGCCGGCAGGTGGAGGGCGCCCCCCTGCTGCGCAATCCCCGCGAGGGGGGCGCGGAGGTTGCGCTCCACGTCCACCGCCAAGGCCTTGAGCGGGGAAACGTACACCACACGACAACGGGCTTTTTTGCTCGGCGGTGGGGTGAACATCAAGCGGTCGATGGCCGTCAGAAAGGCTGCCAGCGTCTTCCCGGAACCGGTGGGCGCGAGCAGAAGGGTCGACTGGCCGGCCAGGATGGGCGGCCAGCCGAGGGCCTGGGCGCGCGTAGGGGAGGGAAACGAGCCCTCGAACCAGCGTGTTACGGGTCCGTGAAAAGCGGGGCTGGGTGGCACCGAAATCCGTCCCCGGGCGTCTAAGCGAACGAGAGGGGATCGAGGCTGATAACGACACAGTTCGAAATGCGCAACACCGGCCCGCGTTGTGCATCAGAGGAATGCGTGAACCGGCGGGCTGTTGAGCAGTCGGATCGAGAGAAATGAACGAGCTTGCAGGGTTGTCCGGGGGACGAGAGGAAACGACCGATGCCGCGTGACCGCAGTGAATTCGACGATCTTGCGCCGCTGATCAAGTTGATCCGCGCGCATCCGCCGTTCGATCGCGAGACGGAGCTCGTGGTCACGCGGAAGGCGCGCAAGGGCAACAAGCGCTCGCAGGAGCAGCTCGTGGTGCACAACCTGAGCCTCGTCATCTCGGTCGCGCGCAAGTTCATGGGGCGCGGCGTGAGGCTCGAGGACCTGGTCCAGGAGGGCAACTACGGCCTGCTCAAGGCGATCGAGCACTTCGACCCCGAGAAGGGCAACCGGTTCAGCACCTACGCAGTCTGGTGGATCCGCGCCTACATCACCCGCTGCCTGAAGGACGGGCCTTCCGCGGTCCGCAGGACCATGCCCAACGGCGGCCTGCCCCCGCGCGACATCTCGCTGGAGGAGACGCTCGGCACCGACGGAGACAGCGACGCCACCCACCTCGACCGGCTTGCCGACGAGGGGCCGGGTCCGGACGCCCAGCTCCTGCGCGCCGAGCAGAACGAGAACGTGCGCAACGCGCTCGGCAAGGTGCGCAAGCGCATGGGCGAGCTGGCCTGGGACATCTTGAGCGACCGCCTGACGCAGGACGACCCGCGCACGCTGGAGGACCTCGGCAAGGAATGGGGCCTCTCGCGCGAGCGCGTGCGCCAGGTGGAGAAGAGCACGCGGAACTTCCTCAGCCGGTACTTGTCGGACTTCGACGAGGCGGCGTAAGCGGACGAACAGGAAGCGAGAAGCGACGTTGAAGGGCGCGGGAGCCGTGAGGGTCCGCGCCCTTCGCGTTTCCGGCTGCGAAGGCGCTTTCTGCCGCCCCGGGGGCCGGGTTAGCCTGTGCGGCCATGCGCCGACTCGCCGCCCTCCTCGCCCTTGCCACCGCCTGCGCTCACGGTCCACGGCCGATCGTTCCCTCCGCGTGGCACGAGCTGCGCACCGAGCACTTCACCCTCCGGACCGACCTGCCGCTGGAGGACGCGCGCCGGACGGCGGTGGACCTGGAAGAGGTCCGCCGCGGCCTTCTCGCCGCCGGCTGGCACGCCGCGAGGCTGAACCCGGGCCGCACCCAGGTCATCGAGCTGGAAAGCGATCGCGAGATGCAGGAATACGCGATGAAGGGCCTGGCGGGGTTCGTCACCGACGACGCCTTTCGCGAGCCTGTCATGGTGATCAACGGCTCCCAGGACCCGCGCGAACAGGTCTTTCTCAAGCACGAGCTCACCCACGTGATCACCAACGGCTTCCTGGTGCGGAACCCGCGCTGGGTCGCCGAGGGAGTCGCCTGCTACCTGGAGACGCTCAAGTTCGATCGCCGGGGCGGCGAGCTGGAAGTGGGAAACATGGAGCGGGACCGGCTCCTCTTCCTCGAGCAGCAGCCACCGCGCAGCTACTGGTCGATCATGCGGACCGGGCGCGAGGCCGAGCAGATGACGGCCGAGGACGGCTACGCGTTCGAGACCGGCTCCTGGATCCTCGTGCACTGGCTGGTGGACACGCGGCCCGCCGCGTTCGACGCCATGCTGGCGCGGCTCGCCCGGGGCGAGGACCAGTACTACGCCTTCTCCAAGGAGTTCCCTGGCCTGACCGAGGCCTCCATCAAGCAGGGAATCGACGCGTACCTCAAGGCGGGAAAGATCTCGCTGCGGTATGCGCCGGCGCAGCGCTGGAGAGGGGATGTGGCGGAGCGTGCCCTGCCCGCGGGCGAGGTCTATGCCCTGCTCGCCGACCTCCAGCGCATCTCCGCGGGCTACCCGAAGACGCCGGAGCGGCAGGGCCGTCTCCAGTCGCTTCTCTCCCTGGCGCTGAAGGAGGACCCCGGCAATCCTCTCGCCCTGCAGCTCTCCGGAGGCGGCGACGCGTCGCTCGCCACCCGGCTGCATCCCGAGGACTGGCGCGCGTGGGTGCTGGCCGCCGATCGCAATCCCGACGATCGCGCCGCGGTGGAGAAGGCGGCGCAGCTCGCGCCCGACGTTCCCGGGGTGCTCATGCGGCTGGCGTGGGTGCGGCAGAAGCAGGCCGACCTCCGCGGCGCGCTCGAGGCCGCGGTCCGCGCAGTCGAGCTCGCGCCCGGCCGGTCGGACGTGCTCGACACCCTCGCGCACATGGAGGCGGCGAACGGCAAGTGCGCCGAGGCGTCCGCCCGCGAGCAGCACGCCATCGACGTCCTCCCCGACGGCGCATCGCCTTCGGAGCTCCGCAAGCGTGCGGCCGAGCTCGATGACGCTTGCGCCGCGCGCAAGGCGGTGGTGGAGCGAAGCGTGATGGGGGCGCCGGTGCTCCGCTCCTGCAAGGCGAAGGAGCCGCGGCTGGGCCGCCGCGACAAGGTGCGCGGCGCCATCGCGGCCGACTTCGTGATCGGCGAGGACGGCGCGGTGTCCGGGGTCAAGGTCACCGGCGACGCAGGGCCCCGCGCGCTCGCGGCCGTCCGCAAGTACGTCGAGAGCTGCACCTACGAGCCGCTCCAGATCGACGGCAAGCCCGTGCGCACGGAGGCGCACGGCGAGTTCAACCTGAAGCCATGACCCGGACCGCGCTCCTCTCGCTCTTGCTCGCGGCCTGCGCCCACGCGCCGCTCGCCGAAGACCCCGAGGTCGCTCCGGTCGAGACCCACCGCGCCGAGGCGGCGGAAGGGCAGACCGCGCCGGTGCGCAAGTCGTGCCGCGGACGCGGTCCCCGCCTGCCGCAGGGCGAGACCATCACCGGCGTCATCCGCGCGACCTACCTGGTGGGCGCCGACGGCAGGGTGAGCGACGTGAAGGTCACCGGGCCCGCCTCCGCGGCAGCGCTCAGGGCGATCCAGCGCTACGTCGCGAGCTGCACCTACAAGCCCGCCCTCCGCGAGGGCAAGCCGGTGGCGGTGCGCTGGCGCGGTGACCTCGACTTCACCACGGCTCGCGCCCGCCAATGAAGCTGTAGGGGTACCCCCAGGCGGGCCGGCTCACCTCGTCCAGTTCCTTCATCTCGGCCTCGCTGAGCTTCACCTCGAGCGCGCGGAGGTTGTCCTCGAGCTGCCCCACGGTGCGGGCCCCGACGATCACGCTCGACACCTCGGGCTTGCCGAGCAGCCAGGCCAGCGCCACCGAGGCGGGCGAGGTGTCGTGTCGCCGCGCCACCTCGAGCACCATCTCCAGCGTGCGCCAGTTCTGCTCGGTGGCGGTGGCCGCCCAGGAATCCTTCCACTCCGCGAGCCGGGTGCCGGCGGGTGGAGGCTGCCCCTTGCGGTACTTGCCGCTGAGGAAGCCGCGCGCCAGCGGGCTCCAGACCAGGACGCCCAGGCCGAAGGCGCGCGCCGCGGGGATGAGCTCGCGCTCGGCGTCGCGGGAGGCGAGGTTCCACTGCAGCTGGATGCCCTCGTAGCGGCCGAGGCCGTGCCGGTCCGCCGCCCAGAGCGACTCGGCGAGGCGATACCCGGCGTAGTTGGAGCAGCCGACGTAGCGGACCTTGCCGGCCCGGACCAGGTCGTCGAGCGCGCGCAGCGTCTCCTCGATGGGGACGCTGCGATCCTGCATGTGCACCTGGTAGAGGTCGATGAAATCGGTGGAGAGCCTCCGCAGCGACTGCTCGCAGTTCCAGACGATGCTCTTGCGCGACAGGCCCGACTCGTTGGGATGCATGGGCGCGGTGCCGCCCAGCGTGGGGAAGCGGCACTTGGTGGCGAGGGTGATGGCGTGGCGGCGACCCTTCATCCACTGCCCGAGCAGCTCCTCGCTGCGCCCTTCGCTGTAGCCGTTGGCGGTGTCCACCGTGTCGATTCCCGCGGCGAGCGCCGCGTCGAACACCCGGCGCGCCTCCGCGTCGTCGGAATGGACGCCCTTCATGAAGCCCCGGGCCTCGCCGAAGGTCATGGCCCCGAGGCTCAGCGCGGTGACGCGCAGGCCGCTCCGTCCATATTGCCGGTATTCCATCGCTTCCTCCGTCGCGCCACGCGTGCTAGCAGGAGCATTCGATGCCCGGGCCCGGCCAGGCGGTTCTGCCGCAGGAGGACCAGGCGGCGCTCGCGGTGGAGGGGCGCCTGCTCGGCGTCTCCCAGCAGTTCAAGGGCCCCCTGCGGGAGCGGGTGACGCGGCTCCTGCTCGCCGCCGCCGGGGCCATCCTCAAGCTGGCCGACCTGGACCTGGTGCGCCACGAGGCGGACGAGGAGCAGGGCGGCCACACGCTCGCGCTCTGGGAGGAGCTGGCTCCGGTGATGGGGAGCACCGTGCAGCACGTCAACGAGCTGATCGCGAACGCCACCGAGCAGTTCCCGGCGGACGAGCAGGAGGACGCTGCCGGCGATCTCGACGCCGCCTTCGCTCCCGGCGGCGGCGCGCAGCCGCAAGCTCCGCCGCCTCGCAGCACGGAGGAGGAGATCGCCCAGCTCGTCTCCGCGGTCTGCTCCGGGATGCGCCGCGACGTGGCCCGGCTGGGAGAGCGCCTGCGCAATCCCACCGTGGTGAGCGACACCTGGATGCTGATCCAGGACCTGCTCGAGTTCCGCGGCCGCGTCCGCGCTGCGCTGGGCGAGCTGATCTACCAGGTGTGCAGCTTCGCCGCCGAGGTGGAGCGGCAGGAGGTCATCCCCGGCTATCTCGCCGACCTGGAGGCGAGCCTTGTGGTCCGTCAGGCCACGGCCAACCTCGCCTTCCTCTTTCGCGGCCACGCGCGGCGGGTGGCCTCGGCGGAGGGCGGCCGCATCGCCGCGGCGCTGGAGGACGCGCTCAAGGATCTGCACTCGTTCTCGCGCACCCGGGCCCTGCCGCAACTGCGCACCAGCGACAAGCGCATCTTCCTCGAGGCCCGCGCGGCCCTGCGCCAGCTGATGAAGGCGGCCCCGCCGCCCGTCCGCGAGATCCGGCAGGCGGTCGAGAACCTGGCCCGCTTCCTCGACTCGATGTCGGTGGTGTCGCGCCGCGAGAACCTGCGCCTGCACGATCGCGCGCAGCTGGCCAGGGCCGGCCGCCACGTGGAGTCGGCGCAGCTCGATCTGGAGGCGCCGGACCGCGCTCGCGAAGAGCTGGCGCTGGCGGTGCGCGCCGGCTGGACGCTCTACGGAAGGGACGCGCAGCTCGACGCCTACCTGCGCGCGCAGCGCCACTTTCCCGTCGAGTGGCTGCACGACCCGGAGATCGCCCTCGAGCTGGAGCGGTTCGGGGTGCTGCTCGCCGGCATCGCGCCGCCTTGACGCGACGGCCGGGGTAGAGGAGAAACGGCGCCCTCGCCAGGAGATCAACCATGAAGAGACTCGCCCCGCTCTGTGCGCTCCTCCTCGGGCTCGCTGCCCGCGCCGACGAAGGCATGTGGACCTACGACAACTTCCCCTCCAGGAAGGTGCAAGCGAAGTACGGCTTCTCGCCCGACGCGGGGTGGCTCTCCGAGGCGCAGCTCAGCTCGGTGCGGCTGGCGGGCGGGTGCTCGGGCAGCTTCGTCTCGCCGGAAGGGCTGGTGATGACCAACCACCACTGCGCCCACAGCTGCATCGAGCAGCTCTCCACCAAGGACAAGGACTTCGTCGCGCAGGGCTTCTACGCGCCGGCCCTGGAGAACGAGGTGAAGTGCCCGGAGATCGAGCTCAACCAGCTCACGCAGATCTCCGACGTCACCGCGCGGGTGCAGGGGGCCACCAAGGGGCTCAAGCCGGGCAAGGAGTTCAACGACAAGCGCAAGGCAGCGATGGCCGACATCGAGAAGGAGTGCTCCGCCGGCAGCGACAAGGTGCGCTGCGACGTGGTGGAGCTGTACCACGGCGGCCAGTACAGCCTGTACAAGTACCGGCGATTCCAGGACGTCCGGCTGGTCTTCGCCCCCGAGTTCGCCATCGCCTTCTTCGGCGGCGATCCGGACAACTTCAACTTCCCCCGCTACGACCTGGACGTCTCCTTCATCCGCGCCTGGGAGGACGGCAAGCCGGCGAAGACCGATCACTATTTCAAGTGGTCGCCCAACGGCGCGAAGGAGGGCGAGCTGACCTTCGTCTCCGGCCATCCCGGCGGCACC